>CAYWSF010000014.1:0-3290 GCA_964460725.1 uncultured Desulfosporosinus sp. | reverse complement strand
ACAGCAGGGCTTCCTCATTGCGCTGGTTGAGGTTGTAGGCAAGGGTCTTGAGCAGCTTGAATTAACGAAAGATGCAACCAAAACTGACTTGATTCAGTCGATCAGTGGTGCTACCATAACCTCAAGAGCAGTTACTGAAGCAGTGCATGAAGCAGTGAAAGAATTAACGGTCTTCCGTCAAGGAGGTAAATAATATGTCTGAATTGTGGAAAATATTTTCCAAAGGGTTGATTCTGGAAAATCCGGTTTTTGTACTGGCGTTAAGCCTTTGTCCGGCGCTGGCTGTTACATCTTCAGTGGCGACGGCGTTAACAATGGGCTTGACCGTTACGTTTGTTATAACTTGTAATAACGTTGTTGTTTCGCTCACCAAAAAGTTTGTCAATCCAAAGGTGCGTGTGCCAATTTATATTATATCCATTGCCACTATCGTTTCAGTGGCGGGATTTGTGCTCGAGGCCTATTTTCCACTCTTATATAAAGAACTAGGCATTTATCTTGAACTGGTAGTTGTATTTGCGATTATTATGGCGCGAGCAGAAGTGTTTGCCTCCAAGAATAACGTGGGACGCTCTTTTTTAGATGGTTTAGGCATGGGCATAGGTTTTCTTTCGGCACTGGTGCTGATCGGTGCAATCCGTGAATTGATCGGTAATGGGACTCTCTTAGGGTTTGTCGTATTGGGAGAAGCCTATTCACCTGCCCTGATTATGATTTTGCCGCCAGGCGCATATATTTTAATCGGCTATTTAGTTGCCTTGTATAAGATTATGATTGAGCGCATGGAGAAACGTCAAAAAATGAGAGGTGAGGCTGCATAATGCAAGAATATTTGCTGCTCTTTATTAGCTCAGTACTCATAAACAACTTTATTCTAACGAGATTTTTAGGCCTTTGTATTTTCTTTGGTGTATCCAAGAATGTCAATGCTGCTGCCGGGATGGGCGTAGCGGTTACAGCGGTCATGACTCTTAGCTCCATGTGTTGTTGGGTTGTCTACGAATGGATATTGGTTCCGTTAGATATTACTTTTTTGAAATTAGTTGTTTTAGTTTTGTTCATTGCCAGTTTTGTGCAGTTGTTGGAAATGATCATCAGAAGATATGCTCCTGCTTTATATAATATGTGGGGGATCTACTTGCTTTTGATCGCCACAAACTGCGTAATTCTTGGTGTTCCGCTGCTTAATATTGAAGCCGGCTATTCCTTTGCTTTAAGTACGGTACATGCATTTGGTGCCGGAGTAGGTTTTGCACTGGCGCTTGTTTTGATGGCCAGCTTAAGGGAAAAGTTAAGACTTGCCGATGTGCCCAAGTCGCTGGAAGGATTAGGTATTGCTTTTATCCTGGCAGGTTGTCTTGCTCTGGCGTTTTTTGGTTTCTCCGGCATGGTCAGTGTTTAGAAAGGAGGCGATCCGAGAATGAGTGCCTTAATTTCAGTTCTTGCGATCATGGGTGCGATTGGAGTGATCTTCGGATTTGTTCTGGCCTTTGCGAATAAAAAACTGGCTGTGGAATTAAATCCATTAATTCACTTAGTTGAAGATGTTTTGCCAAAAGGACAATGTGGAAGCTGTGGCTATGCGGGATGTCAGGCTTACGCCGAGGCGGTGGTTTTAGATAAGGATGTTTCTCCCAGCCTTTGTACGCCGGGAAAACAAGCGGTTGCTCTAAGGGTAGCGGAATTGACCGGGAAAACACCGGAAGAGGTTGAGCCGCGGTTTGCTTATGTGAAATGCTCCAGTCCAAGTACTACCTCTTCAAATAAATTTATTTATTCAGGAATTGAAGATTGTGTTGCTGCTAAGCTTTTGCATAACGGTGCCAAAGAATGTAAATATGGTTGTCTGGGCTTAGGAACATGTGTGAAGCAATGTGTTTTCGATGCGATTGAACTTAACGATCAGGGATTGCCGGTTGTCGATAAGACAAACTGTACCGGATGCGGCAAATGTGCCAGTGCCTGTCCCAATAACGTGATAGAAATGGTTCCTGCCGGCGCCCATGTGGTTGTTGCCTGTAATTCACGGCATAAGGGGGCAGTCGCCCGCAAGATTTGTTCTATTGCTTGTATTGGTTGTAGTTTATGTAAAAAGCAGTGTCCGCACGGCGCGATTGAGATGGTAGAAAATCTGGCCGTCGTGGATTCACATATCTGTATTGAAAAGTGTTCTCAAATGGTTTGTCTGGAGAAGTGCCCAACTAAAGCGATTCAGGAAATACTAAACAACTCGTTAGAGAAGGCAGCATCGATGTGAATAATTAAATAGGAGCATAAGTGTGAATGGTTACTGCAGACTTGAACTTATCCTCCTGAAAATATACATGGGCGTAAAACCGTTTTCTGAATAACAACGTGGTTTTACGCCCACTCTATAAATATGGTATATTGACTGATATATTGACCAAAAGTCCACTGATGGATGGAGAAAAAGCATGAAGAAACTAATCTATTCATTAATTGTGTTAATGTGTGTAATTTTCTCAACCGCTTGCGGGCCGGCAAAACCATACGAAGCAAACGATTTTGCTATGGGGACGATGATCACACAGGAAATCTACGGTGCCAATTCTCAAGACACCGCGGCTGAGGTAATTGCTAAGATAAAAGACTTGGAAGCGCTGATGACCATTAATGCGCCAAGGGGCGATATCAACAAACTCAATCAAAACGCCGGCAAGGGGTTTGTGGAGCTGAATCCGGAAACGATGCTTGTTTTGAAAAGTGCCCGAAAAATTTCGGAATTGAGCGGCGGTGCTTTCGATGTAACTATCGGACCGGTTGTTAAAACCTGGGGCATCGGTACGGAAAACCCCCAGATCCCCACTGTTGCCTCCTTGAAGGAGTCAGTTACGCTTATTGATTATACCGATGTTCATCTCGATCAGGCAGGCAATATGGCCGCTTTGCAAAGACCCGGGCAAATTGTTGACTTGGGTGGAATCGCCAAGGGGTACGCTGGAGATGCTGCCAAAACAATTTATCAGAAAAATGGCATTAAATCCGCCTTAATTAATTTAGGCGGCAATGTTGTCGCGCACGGACATAAACCGGATGGCAATGCTTGGAATATCGGCATTCAAAATCCGCGATCGCCAACGGGCGAAATTGTTGGCTTTGTCCCGGTTTCCGATCAGGCGGTGGTGACCTCCGGCGATTATCAGAGATATTTTGAAAAGGACGGCAAACGCTATTGTCATGTCATGGATCCACAGACCGGTTTTCCGGCAGAATCAGGCATAATGAGTGTCACCGTTATTGCCGCATCTTCGATGGAAGCGGATGGCTTA
>CAYWSF010000013.1:9845-16841 GCA_964460725.1 uncultured Desulfosporosinus sp. | reverse complement strand
ATCGTCCAACCAAAAACGACCCAAAAAACAAAACGATCGTAAAACAGGCCAGCACAACTATTTTTATCGCAAAGTGATCATTGCTGTTAAGTCTCAATGATGAATTCTCCTTCCTTATTCCTCAGAAGTTCACCTCTCCTTCATAGGCGGAATTCAGCCGGCATTGTTCATCTTTGCTCTTCAAGTCTTCTGATCACCGTTCGATCTGCAGATTTTTCAAAAAAGTGGTACCCTGAACCGGCCTCTGCCAAAAGATCCAACAATTCATCAGGGTTTGTCACCGAAATACCACCCAGAAGATCGACTCCTCGCTTAAAAAAAGCATCCGGCAATAGACTTGCCGTCGGTCCGACAACGACAATATGGGCTTCTGGCTTAGCCAAGTGAAGTAACTCATCCAAAGTATCGTTGATTAAAGTTGTGCCTGTTATCACCAATACATCGGCCTTGGGTATAACCTCCGCCGCTCGGCTCCCATGCAGATAAAAAGGCATTTCGTGTGGCTTTAAAGTCGAGGGGTCCATTTCGAGAATTGTAAAAGGCCGATCGCGCATAACTAGCTTCTTTAGAAAAGGAGCAAGAGCGCCGACCACAACAACGTATGCTTCTTCGGGAATGTCCACGGCGTCCAGGGCATCAATGCCTCTCTGCACTACATATTTTTGTGGCGGGGACTTTTGCCAACAAGTTTCGGAAAGGGCGTTGAGTACCGCTATACCGATCGCTTTATGTAAAGAATTTGTTTTATACAGACCCTGAAGCAACTCCAAAACCGGCTTTCCTATTAACCGTCCGGAGCTGGGCATAGCTTTGGCAGAACTCGGGCAGCAAACTGCTTCCGGGATTGTTTTAATAGGTGTAAAACAAATACCGCCTATCCCGTTGCTGAGCTTTACCCCCGTAAAAAATAACCCGATGACTACCCGTTCCAAGGTAATTTCCTTGATTTCCTCACCTAAAACAGATTGGATTTGTTCATGGGTTTCCCGTAAAATTATTCCTGGACTAAAGTCTGGTGAATTCATAATTATCTCCTCCTCTATTTTGCTTAGTCCAATGTATCGCTCAATTATTAACAATCGGCAAAAGCACATACATCCTCACTATACTTTTTTTTGCATCAAGGGTAAAAAAATGGCCCCACGAAGAGTGGCGCCATCACTAAACAAAGCTTAAGATAGTTTGTCCACTCCTTTTCAAATGTGAAGGCATTCCCGTTTCCGAGTATACCCTGAGAGCTTATAGCCCTGGCTAGAAACCATCGATTTCTCATTAGGTTCATCCCAGCTCGGAGTTTTCGTATATTAAATTATCATGGACTTGAAAATAAGATAATCTATATGCGATTAGACTGCCCCAGTTAGTTTATGCAAGTTGACGTTAACTGATCTCACTTTGAGATAACCCAAACACCAAGCAAAATGTAATACTACTTAAATTCAATGCACCAAAATACTCTATTATTATAGCTTATTTAAGCTAATTTGCATAGCATATAAAACTAATTCCAAATTCTGCTGCAGAAACCCATTATTACTATTGGTCCTACATATAGTATAGGGAGATGTAGTTAGCTGTAGTTAGCTGTAGTTAGCTAATATATACGTCGTGCAATATCATTTAAGTATACTTTCTGCAGCAGGAATCATTTTTTATTTGTTACTTAGTTGCACAAATTAAGAAGAATGAACTTAAAAAGCAAAATTATCCGGCATAAAGTCATTTGCCCACAGCACATAGTATTCAGAATTTTTCCACACAAAGAAGGATATAATGCGAAGGCAAAGAATACTGTAGCAGGATTGTATTCTATTTTTGTTACACTATTTAGGAAGGTCGTTGAATATGGTTGATTATAATAATAAGCTGTCGATAATCGGGAATCGTAAAAACCACCATATAAAAGCAGCCACCCAACTCAAAGTGGAGTCCGGTTTTTCAGATTTTAATCGCATTCAACTTGAACACTGTGCCTTACCCGAGTTATCCTTGGAAAAGATTGATTCCTCCATGCAATTCTTAGGAAAATCGCTCTCCATGCCCCTTTTAATCTCATCTACAACCGGCGGTACCCCGGACACTTACCCAATTATCCGGCAACTGGCGGAAGCAGCAGAGAACAACAAAATAGCGCTTTGCGTCGGTTCTCAGCGAATCGCCCTGGAATTTCCGGAATGCAGCAAATATTTCCAACTAAGGAGCGCAGCACCCACTATACCTATACTCGCCAATCTTGGGGCAGTTCAACTTAATTATGGCCTGGGTATTGAGCATTGTCACCGAGCGATTGATATGCTCGAGGCAGATGGACTTGTATTACACTTAAATCCGCTGCAAGAATGCCTTCAAGCCGGCGGAAACACAGATTTCAGCCAGATATTATCAAAAATTGAAACATTGGTTAATGAACTTTCTATTCCAATCATCATTAAAGAAGTCGGGTGCGGAATCTCCTTAAAAATAGCGCAAAAACTTGTCGATGTGGGAGTTGCCGCGATAGATATCAGCGGTTCCGGCGGCACATCCTGGGCTCTGATTGAATCAGAATTGGCCCCGACAAAACAACTTCGAGAACTTGCCAGATCCTTTAAATCATGGGGTCTCCCTACGGTTTCTGTGCTGGAAGAATTTAAGGATTGGAAATATGCCGCCAAACTGATCATTGCAAGCGGCGGGGTAAGAACAGGGATCGATATTGCGAAATCTATCGCCTTAGGGGCTTCACTCGCAGGGATTGCACTTCCTTTTGTAAAAGCTTCCAACAAAGGAACTGAAGCGATTAATGCATATCTTGATCAGCTTAGGAATGAATTCATTATTTCCATGTTTTGTACAGGCTCTGAAAATATCGATTCATTATCAAAAGTCCGGGTAATCAGCACGCCGATAACATAAAAACTGCATAACAACTGCATAAAAGCAGCATAAAGACTGCATTAAAACTTTATGAAAGTTGTATGAAACTACATTAAACCATATTAAACTGCGCAACAGCTTTACTTGAAGAAGCTCATGTGTCGATGGCGAGTTTATTAATATGCTGAAAAGAGTATAATACAAATAACTTCCAGTCCAAAGGGAACGGTTGTTGGAAAGGTCTTATATGCTAAAAGGTCAAAAAACATTAATTCGTCCAATTGAAGAAGATGATATTGATACCATCTATCCATGGTATCATGACCAAGATGTCAACTTATGGTCCAGCGGGGCTTGGCCTTTGAATACACTGCTAAGTAAAGAGCAGCTTGCGGTAAAGTTTCTCGTCGGAACACAGGATGCCTATCGCTATGCCCTTTTGAATGAAAATGAACTGCTGATTGGCACGATCGGCTTTCAGGAAATTAATGTCCCGGCTCACTCGGTTACACTCTATATTGTGATTGGGGATAAAGCCCATTGGGGTAAAGGCTATGGCACAGATGCCTTAATCACCTTTGCGCGCTTCCTGTTTACCCAGTGGAATTTTCACAGGATTACGCTGGATACTTGGGATGAAAATTCTCGAGCAATTCGAGCTTATGAAAAAGTGGGGTTTAAAATTGAAGGCCGTCAGCGCGAAGCACGATTTGTGCAGGGAAAATATCATGACGCAATTCTTATGGGTTTATTGCGGGAAGAATTTTTCTCCATACACGGAAAACACGAAAAATATCCAAATAGCAAACAAATAGTTGCAAAAAATCAAATTAATAGTATACTATGAGTATACCTAAGCTGAAATCAAATAATGTTTTCCTCTGGGGTTGGGTGTAATTCCCTACCGGCGGTAAAGCCCGCGAGCCTTGTGGCAGATCCGGTGACATTCCGGGGCCGACAGTAAAGTCTGGATGAGAAGAGGAACAGGGATCAAGTCATTAGCTTTCTTGAGCTATTGACTTTTTGACCAGCCCAAACACCCGGAGAAAGAAAATCCAGGTGTTTTTTGTTTTCCATCCCATCATGAAAGGTTTTAATATGCAAACATCAAGTTCCGCCCATTTTAATGATGAAAAGTTCATGACCAGAGCACTTGATTTGGCCGCAAAGGCAATGGGGCGAACCGCTCCTAATCCTCTGGTTGGCTGCGTCATCGTCAAGGATGGCCAAATTGTCGGCGAAGGGTATCACCTTAAGGCCGGCACTCCTCATGCCGAAGTTCATGCTCTCGCCGCTGCGGGGGAGCAGGCACGAGACGCAACTGCTTATCTTAACCTGGAACCATGTTCTCATCATGGGCGAACGCCGCCCTGCACAGAAGCGCTGATCCAGGCTGGTATTAAACGAGTTGTTGTTGCTATGCAAGATCCAAACCCACTTGTCGCCGGCCGCGGAAATGCTCGTTTGCGCTCAAGTGGCATTCAGGTGGACGTAGGCTTGATGTTTTCTGAAGCCTCTCTCCTTAATGAAGTATTTGTAAAAGCGATAACCACCGGCTTACCTTTTGTCATTTATAAAACAGCGATGACCTTAGACGGGAAAATTGCCACTGAAACCGGAGATTCACGCTGGGTTAGTTCAGAAATATCCCGGCAATACGTCCATCAATTACGCGATCGCTGCGACGTTATTCTGGTGGGAAGCGAAACAGTCATCCAAGATGATCCTGCCCTCACCTGCCGTCTTCCCGATCCCGGTGGTCAGGATCCGCTCCGGCTCATCGTCGATGGGAAATTACGCCTTGCTGAAAATGCTCAAGTGCTTACCTCCTCCGCACAAAGCCCATGTATTATCGCTACAACACAAGCTGCCCCTCAAGAAAAGATAGAACGCTTAAACCATCTGACAGGGGTTGAAGTATGGCAATACGACTCCCCTCGGCATGTCCCCCTGGAAAAACTGCTGCGTGATCTGGTTCGGCGCGGTTGGACCGGCGTGTTATTGGAAGGCGGCGGCGGACTGGCGGGTACATTAATTCAGAATCAACTGGTTGATAAAATTGAGTTTTTTATTGCACCCAAGCTGGTTGGGGGAAACGGTCCTTCTCCCCTATCGGGTTTACACATTCAGTGTATGGAGAATGCCATCCTTCTTAAAGACCTCCACATTGATATGTATGCAGGCGATATTCATGTAACAGGATATTTTAGAAGTTAGAAGTTAGAAAGGGGTGGGCTTTACGTTTACCGGAATAATTGAAGAACTGGGCTTAGTCCGGAACGTTCGTCTCTTACCGGAATCCGGACAGCTTACTATCGAGGGGAAAAAAATCCTTAATGGAACTCAAATCGGCGATAGCATAGCGGTCAACGGTGTTTGCCTGACTGTGATTCGACAAAGTGAGCATGAATTTACTGTGGATGTGATGGCGGAAACGTTGAGAAAAACCAATCTTGCCGAACTAAAACGCGGGAGTCAGGTTAACCTGGAGCGGGCAGTGCAGCTTCAAACCCGTTTAGGCGGCCATTTGGTCAGTGGGCATATTGATGGCGTCGGCAGCATTCGCAGCATTACCCCCTATGGGATTGCTCAAGTTTATGCAATAAACACGCCGCCTGCCCTTCTCCCATATATCCTGCCAAAAGGATCAATTGCCATTGATGGAATTTCACTAACGGTGGTTGATGTAGAATCCGACTATTTTACAGTCTCCCTGATTCCCCATACCTTTGGGCAAACTACACTGGGATTTAAGGGAATCGGCGCCGGTGTGAACTTGGAAACCGACCTGATCGGCAAGTATGTGGCTCGTTTCTTGGGAATAAACCAAACCTCAGATAAAACCAAACAAGATCTTTCGCTGGACTTTTTAGCGGAACACGGATTTATCTAGTTCCTGCCCATTTAAGGAGTAAAAACAAAGGAGTGAAGCACTGTGTCATTTAACACAATTGAAGAAGCCATTGAAGAAATCCGTCAAGGCAAAATGGTTGTAATAGTAGATGATGAAGACCGTGAGAACGAAGGAGACCTGGTCATGGCCGCTGAAATGGCAACGCCGGAAGCGATCAATTTTATGGCTACCTATGGGCGGGGCCTAGTTTGTGTTCCAATGACCAAGGACAGAATTCAAGCCTTAGAACTGGAGCAGATGGTCCACAATAATACGGATTCTCATGATACAGCCTTTACGGTAAGCGTTGACGCTGCCACCACCTCCACCGGAATCTCTGCTTTTGAACGTGCGCAAACTGTGAAAACTTTAATGGATCCTAATACTAAACCTGCTGATTTACACCGACCCGGCCATATCTTCCCGCTTCAAGCCCGGGAAGGCGGAGTTTTGGTACGTGCCGGACACACAGAAGGCGCGGTGGACTTAGCGCGTCTGGCCGGACTGAAACCGGCAGGCGTGATCTGCGAGATCATGAATGAAGATGGGACAATGGCCAGAGTACCGGATTTGCAGCATTTTGTTAAAAAACACAATCTTAAACTGATTACCCTGCAAGATCTTATTTTTTATCGCCGTCAATCAGAGAAACTTATTAAAAAGATTGTAACTATTGAACTCCCCACTGCTTTTGGTGACTTTGCGGGATTTGGCTATCTAAGCATTCTTGATCAAAAAGAACACATTGCTTTAGTAAAAGGAAAGGTTGATGATGGTGAGCCGGTACTCGTCCGAGTTCACTCAGAGTGTTTGACCGGTGATACTTTCCATTCCCGGCGCTGTGACTGCGGCGAACAACTCATGTCCGCATTAGAGGCAATCGAGCGCGAAGGACGCGGGGTATTTCTTTATATGCGTCAAGAAGGTCGCGGCATCGGATTATTGAATAAACTACGAGCGTATAAGCTTCAGGAAGAGGGACAAGATACGGTTGAAGCAAACCTGTCATTAGGATTTCCTGCAGACCTGCGCGATTACGGTGTGGGCGCTCAGATTTTAGCGGACCTCGGAATTTCTAAAGTACGCCTCATGACCAATAACCCTAAAAAAATAGTGGGTCTTGAAGGGTACGGTTTAAAAGTCGTGGAACGTGTTCCTATCGAGATACCATCTAAACCAGAGAACTACGTGTATCTCGGTACCAAAAAGGTTAAAATGGGACATATTTTACCAAATATACGTTAGAG
>CAYWSF010000013.1:7376-9745 GCA_964460725.1 uncultured Desulfosporosinus sp. | reverse complement strand
CTATGAAAACTTATGAAGGTAACTTATTGGCTCAAGGGCTAAAAATCGGAATAGTAGCGGCACGTTTTAATGAATTTATCACTCGTAAATTATTGGACGGAGCAATGGATGCCCTGCAACGACACGGGATGCCGGATAATGATATTGAACTGGCCTGGGTGCCCGGAGCCTTCGAAATCCCTCTCGTGGCGCAGAAGATGGCAAACACTAAGCGCTATGATGCAGTCATTTGCCTTGGGGCCGTTATTCGCGGTGCCACTCCTCATTTTGAGCTCGTCAGTACAGAAGTGAGCAAAGGAATTGCCCAGGTGGGTTTACACACCGGGGTACCAATTATTTTTGGGATTGTAACTACCGATAGTATTGAACAAGCAATTGAACGTGCAGGAACGAAGGCCGGCAATAAAGGCTTTGACGCGGCCATGACAGCAATTGAAACCGCAAACTTGCTTAAAACTTTGTAAAAAGGAAAAAAAGCTTGTCAAAAGGTGTAATTTTTAATAAACTGATGGGTGGAGTTAATACTTCTATTTTTCGACAAGGAGTTGAGTGACATAATTTCCAACCCAAACGCCCTGGACAATGAAAGAGCCATGCTGGAAGAAGCACGCTCCGGTAATGAAGAGGCCCTAAACCTGATTATACAACATTACGAACCCGAGGTTCGCATGATTGCTTGTAAATATTTTTTACCGAGATCAGACTATGAAGATCTGATACAAGAAGGGCGCATTGCAATTTACAGGGCCGTATTGTCTTATAACCCCAGCTTAGACACCCCCTTCCTTCATTTTTTAAGAATGGTCATTAAACGCAAACTAATTGATAGCTTGCGCAAGTATACCCGCCAAAAACACGTTAACTTAAATAACGCTTATTCCTTGAACAACCTAATTTCTGAATCGGAAGAAGAAAGTTTTATTTCCCTTTTACCAAGCACCGAGGATCCCGCTGCAACGGTTATCGCCAATGATGAAGCGCTTTCGATTATTCGTTGCATAAATAAGGAATTATCCCATCTCGAACGTTTGGTGTTTGAAAGTTATTTCTTACAAGGATTCAAACAACGTGAAGTTTCCGAACGACTAGGACTAAGTCCAAAGTCTTTAGATAACGCGATTCAGCGCATCAAACGAAAAACTTCACAGTATCGATTACGCCAACTGGCAGGCTAGACCCTAGGGAGGTTTTTGTCGAATGCGCCTGTCGAAGATAAAAAAGCATAAAATAGCTGTTAGCTTGGGTATCTTGTTTGCCTTGTTTCTTGTGGCTGCCCTTACCTTTGGCCCTTCTATTTATCGAGAAAGCTGGCTTAATCCTTTCAGTACATTAAATGTCCCTAATCGAATCCTTCATCCTCGTGCGATTGACCGGCTTGGTATGATTAATTCCAATGATCCGTTGAATCATTTATTCTACACGGACGAAGGCAAAATTCAGGAATTGATGCGTTGTTTACAACGTTCAACTCCCCTTTCAGACTCAGAACAAGCAAGCCTAGCCTTGGAAAACCAAAAGGTGAAATATTTTATATTACATCGGAAACCCACTCAGTACCATGCAGAGGAAGATTATGCTCTGCAATACTACCCTAAAATAGGAATTGTTCGTTTTGGTCAGCAATTCTTTCGAATTAATGAGTCGGCTGTCCATACTCTTTCCCAAATTATGGGTGGAATGGCTCCAGACCGGCAGGAATAACAGGAATCATCAACAAAAAGAACCGAGAATACGTTCCCGGTTCTTTATTTTGGCTTTTTTTAAGCTACCCCTCCGCTTAAGCTATTCCTCCGCTTTGGTTAATCAACTTACTAATCTTACTATGAGCATTTGAACATTCATTAGCCAATTGTAAGTAGATACCCCTCAAATTAGCATGATGAGCACGCGTAGCTAATGTCATGTATCCCATTGCTGCACTGGATATATCTTTTTCGTAATCATAAAGCATATCCAAGTCCGAAAATTGACTCATTCTAATGTCCCCTTTCTATTGCAGATCAGCCATTCCCTTGTTAAAAATCTTCATTACATTTTCTAAGCCTTTGGCTTGTTCCTGAAAAAATCCTTTTACAGCAGCATCTTTAGCCATTTCACCGAACAGTTGGCATTTTTTCATAGCCGTTTGGTTTTCAATCATACTTCGGGTTAACAGGCCTTGGTCCAAGATTTTTTTCGTTTCCAGCTCATTTATTTGCATCTTAAATCCCTCCTTTGATGAAACATTCCTAACAATCTCAGGATGTGTAAGAAACCCGCAAATTATTCACGAATCTCTTATCTCAATGTAAATGCAGCAGAAGTCTTTATGACAGAAGTCTTAATGTAGCAGAAGAACCGCCCCCCGGTTACATTTGTGTAACAAGGGG
>CAYWSF010000013.1:1301-7276 GCA_964460725.1 uncultured Desulfosporosinus sp. | reverse complement strand
GCCCGTTTCAGCGGCCTTGCTCCATAAATCGGATCATAACCTGCATTGGCAAGTTGTTCACGGGCCCTTTCCGTCAAATCCAAGCTGATATTGCGTTCGCTCATGCGCTGACGCAATAGCCCAAGTTGAATTTCCACAATTTTTCCGATATGCTCGCGCCCCAAAGGATGGAAGATAATTACCTCATCAAGGCGGTTGAGGAATTCCGGACGGAAGTGTTGACTTAATTCAGCGGTAACGGTGGCGCGTACTTCTTCCGCAGATGCTTTGCGCTGCGTCAATTGTTGAATAGACGGGCTGGCAATATTACTGGTTAAAATAATAACCGTGTTTTTAAAGTTTACGATGCGTCCTTGCCCGTCAGTTAAGCGACCGTCATCCAAAAGCTGCAGGAGTACATTGGTCACGTCGCCGTGGGCTTTCTCCACTTCGTCAAAGAGGATAACCGTATAAGGTTTACGGCGAACGGCTTCGGTCAATTGTCCTCCTTCTTCATAACCTACATATCCGGGAGGTGCTCCGATCAGGCGGGACACCGTGTGTTTCTCCATATACTCCGACATATCAATGCGCACCATCGCTTGTTCATCATCAAAGAGAAATTCCGCCAGTGCTCTGGCCAGCTCTGTCTTTCCAACACCGGTCGGTCCCAAAAAGAGGAAAGAACCCAAAGGACGATTGGGGTCCTGCAACCCAGCACGTGCCCTTCGCACAGCATCGGCTACCGCTTGAACCGCTTCTTCCTGACCGACTACCCGTTGATGAATGCGCTCTTCCATGTGGACGAGTTTTTCCATTTCGCCCTCCATTAGTTTGGCGACGGGAACATTGGTCCAAGCTGCTACGATTTCGGCGATATCCTGCTCTACCACTTCTTGTTTCAATAAAGTGTTATCTTTACTTTGGAGTTTTTGCTCTAAAGTTTTTATCTGCTTTTCTAAATTTGGAATAATTCCATACTGCAGCTCGGCTGCCTTATTATAATCCAATTGTTGCTGGGCTTGCTCCATCAGGTTACGCGAACGATCCGCTTCTTCTTTTAGTTGTTGAATTTGCATCAAAATTTCTCGTTCTCCTTGCAGCTGGACATCGAGAGCAGCACGTTCTTCTTTGAGATCGGCTAATTCTTCTTCAATTTTCGCCAAGCGCTCCTTACTGGCTTGATCATCTTCTTTTTTGAGGGCTTCCCGTTCAATTTCCAGCTGCATCATGCGGCGTTTAATTTGATCCAGTTCGTAAGGATCACTGGTAATTTCCATACGCATCCGCGCTGCCGCCTCATCAATAAGGTCAATCGCTTTATCCGGCAGGAAACGTTCGGTAATATAACGATCGGACAAAACAGCGGCTGCAATAATAGCTCCGTCAGTAATGCGCACACCATGGTGCGTTTCATAGCGTTCTTTCAGGCCGCGCAGAATGGAAATCGTATCTTCCACTGTTGGCGCTTCCACAAGAACCGGTTGGAAACGTCGTTCCAGGGCAGCGTCTTTTTCAATATGCTTGCGATACTCGGTAATGGTTGTTGCCCCGAGCATTCTCAGTTCGCCGCGGGCCAGCATTGGCTTAAGCATGTTGCTGGCATCCATTGCCCCTTCGGCGGCGCCAGCACCTACAACGGTATGCAATTCATCGATAAACAAGATTACATCATCCCGGGATTGAATTTCTTTGAGCACAGCTTTGAGGCGTTCTTCGAATTCTCCCCGGTATTTGGCTCCGGCAATCAGGCTTCCCATATCAAGAGCAATAACTTGTTTCCCCTTAACTGACTCCGGAACGTCGCCGCGCACAATCCGCTGCGCTAATCCTTCCACGATTGCTGTTTTACCGACACCCGGCTCTCCGATGAGAACAGGATTATTTTTTGTCCGCCGGGATAAGGTCTGAATAACGCGTCGGATTTCCTCATCCCGTCCAATGACCGGATCAAGACGTCCACGCTTTGCTTGTTCCACTAAGTTAAGCCCGTACTGTTCCAATGCCGCATAAGTCCCTTCGGGATTTTGACCGGTCACACGCTGCGTTCCCCGCACTTCGCGCAAAGCCTGCAACAGCTTTTCCCGGGTCAATCCCGCTTGACGCAATACTTGCTCCGCAGAACCGCCGGATTTTTCGAAAACGGACAGCAGTAAATGCTCAGTACTCACATACTCATCTTTAAAAGCCAGCATCTCATCATGGGCGCTTACCAATACCGTACGCAGACGCGGTGAAATGCCTATTTGCACATTTGCGCCGCTCATACGCGGCAAACGATTAATTTCTTGACGAAGCGTACTGATCAAGGCACCAACTGCCAGATCTAATTTACTTAATACTTGAGGTACGACGCCATCCCCTTGCTCCAATAGAGCGAGCAAAAGATGTTCAGGCTCTACCTGACTGTTTCCGTTCCGTTCCGCCATGGTTTGGGCATTAATAATTGCCTCTTGAGACTTCTGGGTAAATCTATTTATATCAAATGTCATTATTTACTCACTCCTTTTTTATCGGGTTGGTCGAAATTTTTCACATTACCGTTTCTTAATTACCGTTTCTCACACTTCATTTCTCACATTACCATAGTATTATTTCCTTTTTGCGGCCAGTTCACTCAAGGTGGTAATTTCCTGCTGGCTCAGGTTTTCCGGTAGAACAATGGCTAATTCTAAAAAGAGATCCCCATATCGAGAAGGACTTTCTAAACTTGGCATTCCTTTTCCTTTTAAACGAAACTTCTTACCGCCCTGTGAAAGGGGGGGGATCTTGAGCATGACTTCGCCGCTAAAAGTTTGGACACTGGCTTCGCCGCCTAAAACGGCCTTGTAGAAGTCCACCGGTAAGTCTGCTCTCAAGTTATCCTCGTCGCGGACAAAGTGCGCATGTGGGCTGACAGTGATGTTTAAGTAGAGATTACCATCCGGTCCGCCCGCAACCCCAGGACCGCCTTGGCCTGCAAGCCGCACCTTAGAACCGGTGCGTACCCCTTTAGGAATTTTGGCTTCGATTTGTTTTCTCCTGGTGTCGATCAGGCGTGTCGTTCCATGATAAGCTTCTTCAAGGGTCACTTGAACTTCGACTTCCTGGTCCATACCGGCACGAGTACGCCTAATTGTCTCGCGGCCTGGCTTGCCGCCCATGCCAAAGACCGTAGAGAAGAAATCAGAGAAATCCGCCTCGCTAAAAGAGTCTGCGCCACGCCACGCTGGGCCTGCACCTCTGGAGCCACCAAACATTTTAGCAAATTCTTCCGGAGACATGGTACGGGTATGTCTGCCACCCCCTGCCCGAGGATCAGACTGCCAGCGTTCCCAATTGTAATTGCCGCGTCCGCCGCGGTTCTTCCAGTGTTGGTAGTCCTGCCGCAGCTCATCATATTTACGCCGTTTTTCAGGTTCGCCGATTGCTTCATAGGCTTCCGTAGCTTCTTTGAATTTCTCTTCCGCTGCCTTATCGCCCGGATTAACATCAGGATGATACTTTTTAGCTAACTTCTGATAAGCCTTTTTTATAGTTTTGTTATCCGCGTCTGATGAAACACCAAGCGCAGCATAATAATCTTTTAAATCCATAGGCTCCCCCTCATTTCTTAAACCCATCTTTACTATCTTTAATTTTTTGTTAATACTTTTTGTTCATATATCAATTAGGATAGCAATCAGGTGAAATATAAAATCAGTCAGACAACGATTAGATTAGCCGGCATCAATTGAACATAAAGCTTAGCATACATTGGAATATCTTTTCCTTGCTATTTAAATTATATTATATCTAAGCACGAAGGTCAAGGAAGGTCAGACATTTTTTAGCGGTAATATTATTATATTTGCGATAATTATAACGATTACTAAAGGTGATTACAATTAGTAATTACAATTGACTGAAAGAATAAAATTAACTGAAAAAAATTGATTGTTTATTTTTGTTTATATATTGATAAAATCACTGATAATAATATTAATTTTTTATGTATTGACAAACACAACCGATAGATGTTATATTGGTTGTGTTTAAACTGATGAGCCAGAGAAGTAAGCTTGAATACTCAACTTCCAGAGAGTTGCAGCAGATGGGATTGCAGCAGTTGCAGACAAGTTGAATGGCCTGGCGAGGGTGGTTGCAAAATGTCAAAACGAAACAGAGTAGTGACCAACGGGGATTCCGACCGTTATCAATGGAACGCACATGTTGGTGTGTGAAGTAAGTGGGTTGTTGACCAAATTTAGGGCTTTAGCCAATTTGGATAATTGACCAATCTGGGTGGTACCGCATGAGTTTTAAGCTCATGTCCCTTTGAGTGGGGACATGAGCTTTTTTGTTCATAATTAATAAATCCACCTGATTAGCTCCCAGAAGTGCGTCTGACAGTTTAAGCTAATTATGATTTCCGAAAATTAAAGGAAAAAGGGGTAATAATGATGGCAAAAATTCCGTACAAAACCTATCTTACTGAAGAAGAGATGCCGAAACAATGGTATAGCATTCGGGCAGACATGAAAGAACAACATGCTCCTTTACTCAATCCCGGAACGCTCAAACCGTTGGCGACTGAGGAATTATACCCGATCTTTTGCGAAGAACCATGTAAACATGAAATGGATACGACTACTCGCTATTTCGATATTCCGGAGGAAGTACTGGACTATTACAAAATGTTCCGGCCCTCGCCTCTAATTCGCGCCTATAATCTTGAGAAAGCCTTGGATACGCCGGCAAAGATCTACTTTAAGTTTGAAGGGAATAACACATCGGGCAGTCATAAACTGAATGCCGCTGCGGCTATGGCTTATTACGCCAAAAAACAGGGACTGACGTCTTTGACTACGGAAACAGGCGCAGGGCAATGGGGTACAGCCCTGGCTATGGCCTGCGCTTATTTTAAGCTTGATCTGACAGTGTATATGGTCAAGGTCTCCTACCAGCAAAAACCGTTCCGCAAGGACGTTATGGAAACTTATGGGGCAAAGGTTTTCGCCAGTCCCTCCGATACAACTGAGGTGGGCCGCGCTATCCTGGCGAAGAACCCTGATACCGGAGGCAGTTTGGGCTGCGCAATCTCAGAGGCTATTGAGCTTTCTTTAAAAGATGATAAATGTCGCTACGAGCTTGGTTCTGTACTCAATCAAGTATTGCTGTACCAATCCATTATTGGCCTGGAAAGCAAAATCGCCATGGAGAAAATCGATCAATACCCGGATATCGTGATCGGTTGCACCGGCGGCGGCTCTAACCTTGGCGGGCTGATGGCACCGTTCATGCAAGATAAACTGACAGGCAAGTCAAATCCCCGTTTTATCGCCGTAGAACCGGCTTCCTGCCCGTCATTCACCCGGGGCAAGTATGCCTATGACTTCTGCGATACCGGAAAAATAACA
Source organism: uncultured Desulfosporosinus sp. (assembly GCA_964460725.1). Classification (GTDB taxonomy): domain Bacteria; phylum Bacillota; class Desulfitobacteriia; order Desulfitobacteriales; family Desulfitobacteriaceae; genus Desulfosporosinus. The sequence continues at coordinate 1,919 of CAYWSF010000013.1, read as the reverse complement.
CCACTTGCCAAAATGTACACCATGGGAAGCAGTTTCATTCCTTCACCAAATCATGCCGGCGGTCTGCGCTATCACGGTATATCACCCATCCTTTCCAAGCTTTATCACGATCGCTACATGGATGCTATTTCTGTTGAGCAATCCAAGGTGTTTGACGCAGCATCTCTGTTTTTAAAACGGGAACAAATTCTTCCGGCACCGGAATCTGCGCATGCCATTTATGGTGCGATTCAAGAGGCGCTCAAATGCAAAGAGAGCGGGGAAGCGAAGACCATTTTGTTCGGCTTGACCGGCACCGGTTACTTTGATATGCAAGCCTATCGGCAATATAATGATGGCACAATGACGGATTATGTCCCTACAGATGAGGATTTGCAAACAGGATTCGACGAACTGCCCAACGTGGCCAATATAGAGTAGCAATTACCTGTTCATCGACTAAATTTGACATTTCCAAACCGCAGACCTAAAACCTCGAATAGATATCCAAAACTACAAAATACGTTGTTCAAAAGCAACTCATGATCGGATCCGTAAACATTAAAATGGAAAAGATGCCAAGTAATAAAATTGACCCTAAAACCTTAAGCGGCTTTTAGGGTCAATTGTTAATTCTAA
>CAYWSF010000013.1:0-1201 GCA_964460725.1 uncultured Desulfosporosinus sp. | reverse complement strand
GTTAATTCTAATACAAAACGAAGGATTAACAGCTTACATAGCCGTATAACCACCGTCTACGCAAAGTAACATAGGAGGATAAATCCGAAGCCAACCACAAATTAGCCTGTGCAACCTCACTGGCTTGCGCAAAACGTCCCAGCATACTTAATTGTTTAGCATAAGCAACCGGTTCAAAACCAAATTGCTCCAAAGCTCCCCGCAGCATCGGCGTGTCAATTGCTCCCGGAGCAACTGTATTTATCCGGATACCATGGGGTGAATAGTCCAAGGCAGCACATTTGGTGAGACCGATAAACCCAAATTTCGCAGCACAATAAACCGGGGTACCGGGCTGCGGGCGGATTCCGCTGACCGAAGAAGTGTTAATAATTGATCCGCCTTGTCCCTGTTTCAACATCTGACGAACCTCATACTTCAAACAAAGTGCCACGCCTTTCAAATCGACGGCAATCAAGGCATCGAATCGATCTTCGTCCATATCGGCCAAAGGTTTATCATCAGGGGTCAGGGCTGCATTATTGACTGCCGCATCCAAACGTCCATAAGTATCCACCGCAAATTGTACCATTGCTTCAACATCTTTGGGATTAGAAACATCGGCTTTTACAAAAGCTGCCGTACCGCCGGCGTCTATAATCTTCTGAGTTTGCTTCCCGCCTATCTCTTCGTTAAAATCAGCAATTACGACCTTACCGCCGGCTTGTGCAAACAATTCTGCTGTAGCCGCTCCCATCCCCATAGCTGCTCCCGTAATAATAGCAACTTTTTCCGTTTAATTCTACCAACTAAACCACTCCTTTACAGAATAACCATTTAATGCATCGCTTCGCTACATTCTAACTTAATATCGCTGCAAAGTAAGGTTTGTTTTGTCGAATAAAAATCTTGGCCGTAAACTTTTTCCGGCCAAGATTTTAGCTTATCGAGCAAATTATGTTGGTTTATGTTATGTTAGTCAATTCATCTTTCGTATCCGGGCAACACGCTGCATAAAATCGGTTTTTACCCTGTGAAGGAGATCCTCGGCCGCGGAGAGCGTGTCAGCCTTAACTGAAATGTAGAACTTTATTTTAGGTTCTGTTCCTGAGGGGCGTACTGTAACGAATCCTCCCCCCTGAAAAGAAAACCGCAATACATTGGAACGGGGAAGCGTGAGTGGGTATGTTTGTCCTGTGGTCATATTTTTCCCGCTCCGTTG
>CAYWSF010000012.1:0-17135 GCA_964460725.1 uncultured Desulfosporosinus sp. | reverse complement strand
TTTGCGAACGGCAGGATTTGATAATATTAGCCTGGATTTGATGTTTGGTCTTCCTGCACAGAATATGGTTATTTGGCAAGCTACAATAGAGGAGGCTTTGTCTTACTCACCGGAACATCTATCCCTTTATGGATTAATGTTAGAGGAAGGTACTTCGCTTTATAAGCGGTACAGGGTTAATAACATGTTGCCGGATCCACTGCCGGACGATGATTTGCAAGCGGAGATGTATGATTGGGCTGTTGAACGATTAAAACAAGCGGGATATGGGCATTATGAAACGTCTAATTTTGCTCGCTCCGGCTATGAATGCCGGCATAATTTAGGTTATTGGCGGGGAAAAGACTATATCGGGCTGGGTCCAGGTGGAGTGTCTTGTTTAAACAGGGTGCGCTGGAAAAATATCGAAGATGTACATACTTATCTGGGCCGCCTTAAAAGCGGGCTGGAGCCTGTCAATGAGGCAAGTCAGGAAATATTATCGCTGCACGAATGCATGACGGAGCGCATGATTTTAGGATTACGCCTTGCGGAAGGTGTTAATTTGAAGTCGTTTAGAAGTGACTTTGGCGTTGATGTTAGGGATAATTATCGGGATGTTTTGGAACGCTATAAAGACAAGCCTATTTTTATATTTCAAGGTGATTACTTACGCTTAAATTCTAAATTTATTTTTGTATCAAATTCAATCTTACAGGAATTCGTATAAAATAGATTTCATCCATTAGAAATTATCATAATAGAGACAGGCAGAGACGGGCTTTATTATTAGGCGTTATGAAATTGTTTTAATTAATGCTATTATTATCTGTATACTTCACCTTTGCCAAAACTTGTGTGATAGTAAACGAGACTCCCCTTGACAAAGCTAAAATTGAATGGTAACGTATCAGTATCAAATGTTAGCACTCATTAAACGAGAGTGCTAACAAAAAGTAAAGCGGCATTCATAAGTTAGACTTAAGCGGAGAGATGGCAGTCTTGGGAAAGGCGGTCAGGAATATGCAAATGGATGAACGCAAACGCAAGATACTAAGGGCGATTGTATTGGACTATATTGCTACCGCTGAACCGGTTGGTTCACGAACGATTGCCCGCAAGTTTAATCTTGGGGTATCCCCCGCAACGATTCGTAATGAGATGGCTGATTTGGAAGACTTGGGGTTTATTGAACAACCTTATACTTCTGCCGGACGAATTCCTTCAGATGCGGGGTATCGGTATTTTGTGGATTGTCTAATGGATCCTCAAGCACTTAGCAAAGAGGATAAGGAAACCATTGTACGGGAAAGCACGAAGCAAATTTATGAAATTCAAGAGGCTATTGCCCATGTGAGTAAATTATTATCCGAACTCACAAATTTAACAAGTATTGTACTCGGACCAAGCAAAGGGAAAGGCACGTTCGGAAAAATGTATTTCCTGCCGTATCAACCGGGCCAGGTTATTATGGTGATCGTTAAGGAAAACGGCGTAGTTGAAAACCATATTATTGAAGTGGGTGGGCATCTCACTGCTGAGGAGCTTCAACATGTCGCTGATGTTTTTAATCAAAAACTGCGTGGTTATTCCTTGGGCCAGGTGAAACGCACTTTGTTGCATGAAATCTATAGCGAATTGTCCAGACAAAGGCGCCTAATTGATGATACACTGGATTTGCTCAGGGCTATCTTGGACGATCAGGAAGAAGAGCCGATTTATCTTGGCGGTACTCTTAATATGCTAAATCAGCCTGAATTTAAGGACTTAGCGAAAGTTAAATCATTATTTGGAGTGTTCGAGGAAAATGAGTCCCTAAGAAAATTGCTGCATCCTGAACAGGAAGGGTTAAACGTTACCATTGGTGGAGAAAATAGATTACAGGAATTTCGAGATTGCAGCTTGATTTCGGCAACTTATCGAGTGAACGGGAAAACCATCGGTACGATCGGTGTCCTTGGACCGACTCGAATGGACTATGCTAAGGTGATTGCTGTAGTTGATTTTATGACGCGCAGTTTGACAGAATCATTAACGCGCAAGGGATAATGAGATGTGTTGTATTAGCACGTCTCATTTCGGAGGGACAATTGACAACTGTATAAGCTTTGGGCCGGAAGCCAATTGAGTGGATGGTCCTTAAATAACTATTAAAGCATGAGAGGTGATAATGGGTGACGCTAAGCAGAGGTGAATCTCTCAAAGACCAACAGTTGAGTAATGACGATTGGATGAAGGGTAAGGGGCAAGAATATGAAAAAAATTCGGGGGAAGCAAGCTTGGACGATAAGGAAATGACTTCTCCGGAAACAAATATTTCGCTTGAAGAGGAGCTTGTAAAAGCAAAAGCCAAAGTGGAAGAACAAAATGATCAGTTTCTACGCTTGCAGGCAGAATATGATAATTATCGTAAACGGACGATGAAAGAAAAGACAGAACTAATTAAATATGCAACGGAAGGCCTTGTGGGAGAGCTGCTCCCTATTCTTGATAATTTTGATCGCGCTATTAGTGCGGCCAAAGTCACTTCGGATTTTGCATCTTTTTCACAAGGAGTGGAAATGATTCTTCGCCAAATACAAACTGCGCTTGGTAACGAGGGTTTAAAGGCTATAGAAGCCGAAGGGCAACCTTTTGACCCGAATATTCATGAAGCAGTGTTGCGTGTTGAATCAGATGAGCATCCGGAAAATACTGTCTTAGAAGAATTACAAAAGGGATATTATTTGAAAGAAAAAGTTCTGCGTCCCAGTATGGTTAAAGTTTCTAAATTATCTGATTAAAGGGGGAAAGAATTTATGGGAAAAATTATTGGTTTTGACTTAGGTACAACAAACTCCTGCGTAGCCGTTATGGAAGGTGGAGAAGCGACAGTTATTCCAAATGCAGAGGGAAATCGTACAACTCCATCTGTGGTAGGTTTTTCAAAAAGCGGTGAACGGTTGGTGGGACAGGTGGCCAAACGCCAAGCCGTTTCCAATCCGGATAAAACTGTTAGTTCCATTAAACTGAAGATGGGGTCTGATTATAAAATAACAATCGATGACAAGACTTACAGTCCACAAGAAATTTCCGCGATGGTTATTCAAAAACTGAAAACGGACGCGGAAGCTTATCTCGGTCAACCGATCAAACAAGCGGTTATTACAGTGCCGGCATACTTCACCGACGCCCAGCGTCAAGCGACTAAAGACGCCGGAGCAATTGCCGGACTTGAAGTACTGCGGATTATTAATGAGCCTACGGCTGCAGCCCTGGCCTACGGCCTTGACAAAAAAGAAGATTCCACTGTGTTGGTGTATGACTTAGGGGGCGGAACCTTCGATGTTTCGATTCTCGAATTAAGTCAAGGCATGGTGGAAGTGAAAGCAACGAGTGGTAATAACCATTTGGGCGGCGATGATTTCGATCAACGATTAATTGACCATATGGTGGCTGAGTACAAGAAAAGTAATGGCGTGGACCTCTCCAAAGACCGTGTTGCCCTTCAGCGTTTAAAAGAAGCGGCGGAAAAAGCAAAGATTGAGCTTTCCGGTGTTACGACTACCAATGTCAATTTGCCGTTTATCACTATGACGGAACAAGGGCCGCAGCACTTGGATATGAATATTACCCGTGCCAAGTTTGAAAGTCTGATCGCAGATTTGGTTGAAGCAACAATTGGCCCTGCACGTCAAGCACTGGAAGATGCTAAATTATCTTGGAATAATATTGATCAGATTGTTTTGGTAGGCGGTTCTACCCGTATTCCATATGTCGTAGAAGCTATTAAAAAATTAAGCGGTAAGGAACCCCATAAGGGAGTTAACCCGGATGAAGTAGTCGCCATGGGTGCTGCTATTCAAGGCGGCGTCCTCAGTGGAGATGTGAAAGATATGATTTTGCTGGATGTTACGCCGCTTTCCTTGGGGATTGAAACCCTTGGCGGAGTATTTACCAGAATCATTGATCGCAATACCACAATTCCGACCACAAAATCGCAGATTTTCTCGACGGCTGCAGATAATCAAACCTCCACTGATATTCATGTTCTTCAAGGGGAACGTGAAATGGCCAGTTATAATAAGACACTTGGTCGTTTCCAGCTCACTGGAATTCCTCCCGCACCACGCGGTGTTCCACAAATCGAAGTTAAATTTGACATTGATGCCAATGGCATTGTCCATGTCTCGGCTAAAGATATGGCGACAGGAAATGAACAGAAAGTGACAATTACATCTTCCACCGGTCTCTCGAAAGATGACATCGAAAAGATGAAGAAAGATGCCGAACTTCATGCAGAGGAAGACAAGAAAAATAGAGAACTGATTGATGCTAGAAACCAAGCGGATGCGCTCGCTTACCAAACGGAAAAAACCCTGAAAGACTTCGAGGGTAAGGGAGATGCCGCTGAAGTTGAAACCATTAAAAAAGCAATGGAAGATCTGAAAAATGCAGCGACCGGTGATAGCGTTGAGGAGATTAATGCCAAATCTGAGGCATTGAACAAAGTGCTTCATCCTTATATCGAAAAGATGTATCAGGAAAAAGCGGCTCAAGAACAAAATGCCGGGGCTCAACCTGGAGCTGATGCTGAAGGGCCTAAAAAAGAGGACGATGTTGTAGACGCGGAGTTTACTGAGGTTGATAAAGATAAAGAGTAATGAAGGCCTGGAGGAAATCGGTTCTCTTTACAGCTCCTTGCAGTGCAGATTATTGTGATATATGCTCTATGGCCGTCAAATATCGGTAAAGTCTGGTTTAGATTTGGCTAAGTAGGTATTGAATAATTTGTGTGCAAAGGTGTTCAAGCCTTTGCACGCATTTGTTTTTGGATAAATCAATATATAAATCAATATAAATCAATATATTTCATTTATTTGGATTATTCTTGTGCTAAAAGTATATGGGTCATATAATACTATAGGACTAATAAACTATAGAGCGGTAGACAAGCAGGAGTGTGGAGGGAAAACATGAAACGCGATTACTATGAGGTGCTAGGTGTTGATCGTTCAGCCGGCGAAAATGAGCTTAAAAAAGCGTATCGGAAGCTGGCTCGCCAATATCACCCAGATGCAAACCCCGGTGATGAGGGAGCAGAAGAAAAGTTTAAAGAAGTCGCGGATGCCTATGATATTTTAGGTGATCCTGAGAAGAGAGCTCGCTATGATCAGTTTGGTCATGCCGGTACAGATCCGAATATGGGTGGTGGATTTGGGGATGTTGGAGGCTTCGGTGACATTTTCGATATGTTTTTTGGCGGCGGCGGCAGTACGCGGCGCAGTGGCCCGCAGCGTGGTGCGGATTTGCGTTATGCAATGTCTTTGACTTTTGAAGAAGCAGTGTTTGGCGCTGAAAAGGAAATTCAGTTTCCAAGTGATGAAACCTGTGCGCATTGTCAGGGTTCCGGGGCGGCTCCGGGCACACATCCCACAACGTGTTCCCAGTGTCATGGCAGTGGGCAGGTGAAAACGATTCAGCGCACACCTTTTGGCCAAATTCAGACCGCTCGAACCTGTCCGGTGTGTAATGGAGAAGGGCGCACCGTTAGCACTCCTTGCTCTGAATGTCATGGGCAAGGAAAAATCCGAAAGGTAAAAACGCTTAAGATAAAAATCCCGCAAGGGTCGGAGGATGGCTTGAACTTAAGGCTTAGCGGTGACGGTGAGGCTGGAGCTAAGGGGGGCCCGCCGGGAGATCTGTATATTGTTTTAAGCGTAAAACCACATAGCTTCTTTGAACGTGAAGGATATGACATTTATTGTGAGGTTCCGATTACCTTTGTCCAAGCAGCTCTTGGTGCGGAAATCAATGTTCCAACCGTGGATGGAACGGTTAAAATGAAAATCCCCGAAGGAACGCAAACATCCACAGTTTTTCGGCTTAAAGGACATGGGGTCCCTCATCGCCGGGGAAGCGGCCGTGGGGATCAGCATGTGCGGACTATTTTGACAACACCGACTAAGCTTAATGACAGACAAAAGAAACTATTGCGTGAATTCGGGGAAGTGACGCCTGAACATGTACAAATGGGCAAAAAATCCTTATTTAAAAAGTTTAAAGACAACCTTCGTGACGCGATGGGATGAAAAAGGGGTTAATCATTAGCCCGGGCACGGTGACAGTATCATCTGGAAGGAGAAGAAGCTGTTGCCGATCTTTTTATTTCAGTGAGGTGGCCCAATCGTGAATCGGTTTAAAATTACAGAGCTAGGCAACAAAGTCTTTTGGCTGCGTAATACGGAACGTGATCATCTTGTCAGGGTGTTAAGGCTAAAACCCGGGGATTTAGTGGTTGGCTTTGACAACACAGGGACGGAGTATACCGGTGTTATCAAAAAGATTGAGGATAATAGTGTAACCTGTCAGATTCTAGAGACAAATCATCCCGATGTGGAAGCCCATACTGCGGTTTACCTTGTAACGGGACTGACAAAAGGTGAAAGACTGGAAGGGGTTATTCAGAAGGGGACAGAACTTGGGATGGTGGGACTTATTCCCTTGCGAACAAAACGATCTGTTATGAAGCTTGAGGGAAGAAAGGCACAGGATCGAGTGGTGCGTTGGCAAAGAATTGCTTCAGAAGCGGCGAAACAATCTCATCGGGTTCAAGAGCCTAAAATAACAGAAGTCTGTGATTGGCAGGACTTAGTGAATCGATTGCCATCCTATACACAGTGGCTTATCCCTTATGAAGAGGAAAAGGTGTCTCAGCGCTTAATCTACGCACTTAATAGTTTTGACGCTAAATTTCCGGTTGCCATCCTGATTGGTCCTGAGGGAGGTTTTGAACATAGCGAGGTAACCTTTGCCCAAGAAAAACTTGGCGCAAAGAGTGTATCTTTAGGGCCGCGGATTCTGCGGACGGATACGGCTGCGCTGGCAACTTTGACGATGGTTTTAGCTCATTTCGGAGATTTAGGGTAAAGCAGGCATTTAAAGCAGGCATTTAGGGTAAAGCATGTTATGGAGACGTTGTCCGGCTTTAATTGATCAGGTAAGCCGGCATGAGTAAGGAACGGTACAAAAGGTGGAGTGTTTGTGAATCACGAGCAAAGAACGACGAGCCATGAACCACGCGTTTGCTTTGTTACTTTGGGATGCAAAGTGAACTACACAGAAAGTGAAGCGGTAGCCCAACTTTTTAGGGAGGCTAATTACCAGGTAGTCGGGGCCTCGGAAAAAGCAGACGTGGTCGTCGTGAATACTTGTACCGTAACGAATACCGGAGATAGTAAATCCCGCCAGGTTATTCGCCGCATGATCAGGGAACATCCGGAGAGCTTTATCGTAGTCATGGGTTGTTACGCTCAAACCGCTCCGAAAGACGTCCTGGGTATTGAAGGCGTGGATCTTGTGCTTGGAACGCAGGATAGAATGAAGATGATAGAGTGGATTGAACGCGTTAAAGCCGAGCATAAACCTCAGAATGTTGTGCATGAGATTCGGAAAGCGCAGGAATATGAAGAACTTCCCCAAATCAGGCAAGAGCACCGAACAAGAGCATTTCTCAAGATTCAGGAGGGGTGTAATCAATTTTGCACCTATTGTATTATCCCTTATGCACGCGGCCCTATACGGAGCCGTCTCCCGGAGAATGCACTTGCCGAGGCACGCCGGCTTGTGGAGGCAGGTTATCCCGAAATAGTCCTGACCGGCATTCATACCGGTTATTACGGACAAGATTTAAAGGAAGAGTTAGGGGAAGGATGGGATTTGGCCCGCTTAGTAAGGGAACTGGTCAAATTACCTGGGCTTAGTCGTCTGCGCTTGAGTTCAATCGAACCGATGGAATATACGGACGCTCTAATTGAGAGTATTGCCTCATCAGATAAGGTCTGTCCTCACGTGCATGTACCTTTACAGAGTGGAAGCGACCGGATATTGAAACGCATGAATCGTCCATATACTTTGAAGGAATACAGCAGCTTGCTGGAAAGACTTCGACTGCGTATTCCCAATCTTGCTGTCACTACGGACATTATTGCCGGTTTCCCGGGGGAAACTGATGATGATCACGCCTTTACATTAGCATTTGTGAAGTCTTGTGGTTTTTCCGGAATTAATTTATTTCCTTATTCAAAACGGAAAGGTACACCTGCAGCAAACTATCCGGATCAAATTGCGAAGCAGCTAAAGGAACAACGGGTCAAGGATTTGTTGTTGGCTGCTCGTGTCAGCCAGGAAGAGTACGTTCGTCGTTTTATTGGAAAACCGGTGGAGGTATTGATTGAATGGCTTGATCCGCAAGGGAGTGCCATAGGATATACTCCGCATTATATTCAAGTTAAAATACCGGCCCGTGAGGGTGAATTGCCCTGGACTTCCCGGCAGTTTGTAACGGTTCTTTTAGAGGAGGGGATGGTGGTGAGAGAGTAATGTCACCCCCCTGCCGGATGGTTCGGATGGTAGGCTTGGATCTAACTATACTTTTAAGTAAGGAGGAATTGAAAAATGCAAGTTAAAGATTGTATCTTTTGCAAAATTGCCCTTCGAGAAATTCCCAGCACAATTGCTTATGAGGATGAGGATGTAATTTCTTTTCATGATAATAATCCGCTGGCTCCTGTACACCTGATCATTATTCCGAAACATCACTTGCGTAGTCTGAATGATGTTTCGCCGGAATACGAAGCGTTAATCGGTCATATTTTCGGTGTTATCAGGCAATTGGCTGTGGAGTACAAAATCGCCGAATCCGGTTATAGAGTGGTTGCGAATACCGGGTTAGATGGGGGGCAATTTGTCGGACATCTCCATTTTCATTTAATCGGGGGACAGGAACTTAAAGCAGATATTGCATAAATTACCGGGATAGGGTGCTGAACCAAGCAATCCTAGGCGTGAGAGTCAAAGCATTAGAGAACCAAAGTAAACTTGACGCGAACTACTTCATCCAGTATAATTAAGTATATTTCTGATGATCCAGTGGAGGGAGGGATAGGACAAATGAGTGAAGTTAAAGTTGGTAAAAACGAATCCCTTGATTCCGCACTCCGCAGGTTCAAGCGTACTTGTCAAAAGGCCGGAGTTAGTGCAGAGGCTCGTAAGCGTGAGGCATATGAGAAGCCAAGTGTGAGGAGAAAGAAGAAGTCAGAAGCTGCACGGAAACGCAGGTTTAAGTAAGGAGTGTCTGGAATGACCCTGAAAGATCGCCTTGTTGAGGATATGAAAAATGCCATGAAGGCCAAAGAGGAGGGGAAGGTAAGACTTTCCGTTATCCGTATGGTCAGGGCTGCGATAAAAAATGCTGAAATTGATAAAAAAGTGGAGCTTAATGATGCTCAAGTCATTGATGTATTAACACGTGAAGTGAAAATGCGTCGGGATTCGCTTGAAGTATACAAAAATGCGAATCGCCCTGATGTGGTTAAAGCTCTGGAGGAGGAAGTAGAGATCCTAATGGGCTACCTTCCTCAACAGCTTTCCGAAGGGGAAATTCGCCAGCTTATCCAGGAGGCCATTGCTGCTGTGGGGGCTAAGAGCCCCAAGGATCTTGGGAAAGTCATGGGTGCAATAGCACCGAAGACAAAAGGCCGTGCTGACGGCAAACTTGTTAATTCGATGGTTCGGGAAATTCTTGGTGCATAATTTAAACTAATGTTCAGAAAAGGCCCTGTTGCGCAGTAAGGCAGCCGGGTCTTTTTAAATTACATAATGAAAAGGCTTGGACTATTCCTTAGCTTCCCTTCATAACATTTATATTGAAGGGGGGGTTTTATGTTTAAAAAAATTCAAACCAGTGTCGGAGATATTTTGGATTTTCCGCCGGATGTGGCGGGAGACGGTGCCAAAATTACGATAAGCGGAAGGCACCAAATTATGGTAGAGAATTATATTAGTATTGTTAATTTTTCTGAGGAAGAAATCCGTTTAGAAACTGCTGAAGGGGATGTCTGTTTTGAGGGGAAGGGGTTAGTACTGAAGGTTATATTGCCGACAGAACTACAAATTGAAGGGGAACTTACTTCCTTATCTTTTACCGGTGAGAAAGTATAAGGCTGTGACTGTGATAAATGTTAATTTCCCGCAAGCATAAGAGAACCAGGACAACGTTCTTAATACTTGCATCAGCTTATTTTTCCGTGAGAGGAAGGGAGATGAGATAATGTTTGAACGGTTGCGGGCTTTTTGGCAGGGACGGATCTTCTTCCTCGCGAAAGGGGACCGGTTAGCAAATTTTTTAAATCAAGTCTTAAAAGACGGCGTGGTTTTATACCATACTCAAAAGTCTGCACAAGTAATGCGGGCACAGATTAAGTTAGCCGATTTTCGTCGCTTGCGGCGAGCAGCACGCCAAACGCATACCCGGATCCATATCGTGGCAAAATATGGTTGGCCCTTTATTGCCAGGCGCTGGTGGCGCAGAAAGGGCCTTTTAATTGGCATTGCCACGATCGCCTTAGTGTTATCTGTTTTGTCTCAACTTGTGCTGTCTATTTCCGTGCAGGGTAATCGCAATATTTCGACGGTTGATGTCTTGCAGCGGGCTGAAATACTAGGACTTAAAAACTGGGCTTATTCGAAAAAATTGGATTTGAACCTTATTGCCAAAACACTTCAGGAACAATTGCCAGATGCAGCTTGGATTGGTGTAGAACGAAATGGGACTAATGTATTGATTAAAATTACCGAAAAAATCCGGCCTTCTATACCTAAAGAGGCAGGTAATCTTGTTGCCAAACATGCCGGTATAGTCAAAGAGATCATGGTGATTCAGGGAATTCCCCAAGTTCATGAGGGGGAAACAGTCCGGGCAGGTCAAGTGCTGATTGCGCAGGCTTCAAGCTCAGAGTTTACTAATCCGTCTGCAGATCCCAATTCTGCAGCGAATAACAGCGCCGGTTTTGAACCGGATTCCTCTGCCCTCATGGCCAGAGGGTTTGTCCGTGCACGGGTATGGTATAGTGCTGAAGAAGAAATCCCCTTGGTGGAGGACAAAGTTGAGGAAAGTGGCAGGACCGCTATGGGATGGGGTATAAAATTTGGTTCTCGCGTCATAATGGTAACAATGCAGGATTCACCATTTGGGCAAAGCAATAAGGAAGTCATGAGTCATTCCTTAAAGCTCTGGAGGAATTGGCATTTTCCTGTCGAAGTTATAAGAGTAAAATATAAAGAGCTTCATAATGTGCACTTGGAACGTTCTATTGCTGAGGCGCGTAAACTGGCAGAAGAAGCCGCCCGGGTAGAAGTTCAAAGGAAAATAACGCCGGGCGTTTCAGTTTTGGAAGAAAACGTAAAGGTTATTTCCGGCAATTCAGATGCAGAACGGGTCAGAGTAGAGGTTGAAACATATGAGGATTTGGCAGTATATGCTGATCCTTAATTAATGAATAATTTTAGCGTTTTTTAGCGTGTCAAAGGGCGCTTGTATAAGTTAGGATTGATGGCATTGAAGAACAATTGGGTCAGAAGGATATCAGGGAAGCTTTCCGAGTTAATAAATTTAGTCAAACATCACACCACCTTGCTGCGCGTCATGGTTGGAGTGATGTATTTTCTCCTGTTTACATTCCTATTATCCTCCAGTTTATTTGTTGCAAAACTTAATTTAGAAGTGGGAGAACCAAGTCCTCAGCTTATCACCGCACCATCGGACAAGGTGATTGAGGATTTGGTGAAGTATGCCCAAGAACAGGATGCGGCAGCAAAAGCTGTTCAAGATGTGTATAAACCGGATAACGAATATTTGCTGCAGTTGAATGCGGAACTGGAAAAAGCTTTTGCTGACATACGGGAAGCTGCCGCCATTCAGGACGGGAGTGTACGTATCACTAAGCTGCAGCAAATCGAGCCATTTACGGTTTTAGCAAAGGAGACATTAATATCATTGATGGAAACATCTTCGGATGCTCTGGATGATGCCAAACAAATTGGTATTAATATTATTTTAAACAGAGCGCGAAACGGGGAAACCGGGGCACGGACAGATGCGGATGTAATACCGCTTTGTGAGGAAATAAAAACGGGTATTAACAATTCTCTGCTGCAGGATGAAATGAAGGACTTTTTCGAGGCTTTTGTGGATGAGAAAGTAACTCAGCCGACTTTGACTGTGGATGAGGAAACCACAGAACAATTACGCACAGTGGCTAGAATGGAAATACAAAAGGATGTAATTCAGTACAAAGCGAACCAAAAAATCGTTGGTCCCGGCGAGATTGTTGACGAAAGTATTTATCAGGTGCTGTTTGCCTATGGACTGATCAGCGGCAGTAATACCTGGAAGTCAGTTGCTGGGATTGGGCTGATCGTACTCGTCGGGATGGGTGCAATCGGGATTTATTTATATCAATATAGACGGGACATATTGGACTTGCCCAACCGAATTGTGCTAATTGGACTGACGATGCTTTTAGTACTGGCCATCGGTCGTGGCGTAATTTCCTTAAATTTGGGCGGAACGGAGTATGATGTTTTGTCAGGTTTGCTCATTCCTGTGGCTTGGGCAACGATGTCAATTACGATTTTAATCGGTGTAGATATTGCTTTGTTGGTATCATTTGTCCTGGGAATTTTTATAGCAGTGTTGATTGACCCGGCACTATCTACTTCGTTTGGTCTTCAAACGGGTTTAGTAGCTCTTTTTGGTGGGCTTGTCGGGGTGTATAGTGTGTCTCTCTTAAGTCAGCGTTCTGAGTTGGCACGAGCCGGTTTATTTGTTTCTGCCGTCAATATATTAATGGTTAGTGCGATAGCCTTAGCGACAGAAATGCGTTTGACAGTGTGGTTGGCTGGCATAACCCTGGGGACGGTAAATGGTATCGTATCTTCATTTTTAACGGTCGGGGCTTTACACTGGTTTGAGTCAGGTTTTGGCATTACTTCCTCGGTGCGTCTTTTGGAATTATCCAACCCTAATCGACCGCTGTTGAAGCGCTTATTGATGGAGGCGCCGGGGACATATCACCATAGCGTTATAGTCGGCAATCTTGCCGAGGCTGCCGCCGAGGCAGTGAATGCAGATGCTGCGTTGGTAAGGGCCGGTTCCTTATATCATGATATTGGTAAATTAAAACGTCCTTACTTCTTTATTGAAAATCAATTTACCAAAGATAACCCGCATGATAAAATCGCTCCGACCCTTAGCTCGCTGATTATTATTTCCCACGTTAAGGACGGATTGGAATTAGCCAGGGAAAACAAACTGCCGCAGCCGATTCAAGATATTATTGCTCAGCACCATGGTGATGGGATAGTGGGTTTCTTTTATCATAAAGCGCGCGAGGAAAATGATCAGGTTTCCGAGGAGTCTTTTCATTATGAAGGGCCAAAACCTCAGACTAAAGAAGCGGCCCTTGTTTCCTTAGCCGACGCGGTGGAGGCAGCAGTGCGCTCTTTGGATCAACCGACACAGGGACGCGTGGAAGGACTTATTCGCAAAATTGTTAAGGACAAATTAAACGATGGACAGTTAGAACAATGTGATTTAACGTTTCAAGACTTGGACCGTATTTCGATTGCCTTTGCACGGGTCCTGAATGGAATTTTCCACTCCCGCATTCAATATCCTGAGCTGCCGGCCGGACGGGAGACCGGAAACGGTATGGCACAACAAAAAAAGGTTGTGGAAGATGCGGAAGTTGCCGGCAAACAGACCGTTACAAAGAATGAGGAGACAGCAACCAATCCGGAAAAAGAAGATGCAAATGTTCCTAAAGAAGATTAAGTTTGATGTTTGGGGGAAATGAAAAAGTGATCTTGGATATTGCCTGGAAAGAAGATTCTATTCCATTTGAAAGGCGCGAACCGCTCGCCGTTCTGTTAAATCAGGCCGTTAAAGAAGGGATCCGTCTGTCCGGCGGGTCGGATAATTCAGAAGTTAGCTTGATGCTGGTCGATGATCAACTGATCCGCACTTTAAATTTAGAGTATCGCGGAATAGATTGTCCGACGGATGTTCTTTCATTTGCTTTACAAGAGGAAATGGAAGAGGAACCGGAATCGCTGTTTAAAGATGACATGCTTGGAGATGTGATAATTTCCGTTCCGCGCGCAAGAGCACAAGCAGAGGAATACGGTCATACTTTTGAAAGGGAACTGGTTTACCTTGCCGTTCATGGGACTCTTCATTTACTGGGATATAATCATGAAGAAGAGACGGATAAACATGAAATGCGTCAAAAAGAAGAAGAAGTGATGGCTCTGCTTTCACTTACCAAGTAGGTTCTTTTAAAATGCTTGCCAGGGATTAACTGTATCATGCGGATATAAAAGTCGCTATTAACAGACAGGGGTTTTGAGATTGAAGGAAGATCAAATCCAGACAACAGGAGAGTTTGAAGACCTTGAACCGGGATTAAGGCTGGAACTTATTCAGCAGGCTCAAGCAGCATATGGACAGGCGTATGTGCCGTATTCCCATTATCCTGTCGGTGCGGCTGTGCTTTTTTCCGGAAAAATTTATAGCGGTTGCAATGTAGAGAACGCGAGTTACGGTTTAACAATTTGCGCTGAGCGAAATGCAATTTTCCATGCTGTTGCTCAGGGAGAACGGCAATTAAGAGGAATTGCCGTTGCCGTACCTATGAGCGGGTTTCCCTCCCCCTGCGGCGCATGTCGTCAAGTAATGCGCGAGTTTTCTGAAGACTGTCCGGTGATTTTAATTAATGGTAAAGGACAAACCCGTTTAACAAGTTTAAAAAAATTATTGCCGGAGTCGTTTGGACCAGACTTTTTATAGCCATTTGTGGGCTCGGCATGTTGGTCGGTTACATGATTGAAAGGTATCACCTAAGTCCTTGAATAGATGCCATTATTTAAGGTTATGGTAAAAACGGAAGGCAGTTAGCCATTATTTGTCGCGCAATATCGCTAAATGATACTCTTTGCAGCAGAATCATTTATATAAAGTATTTATACTAAGCTTGAGAATAAAGTATGGGATAGGAAGTGACTTCTTGGTTTCAAAAACATCAAAAGAATTTCTTTCCGGTTTTGTATCAGTAATTGGCAGGCCTAATGCAGGGAAATCGACATTGCTTAATCATTTAATCGGACAAAAAGTACTAATTATGTCTGATAAACCGCAGACCACTCGAAATCGTATCCAGTGTATTCTAACCGAAGAACGGGGACAGATTGTCTTTTTGGATACACCGGGCATTCATAAGCCTAAACATAAATTAGGAGAATATATGGTAGTTCAGGCTAGGGAATCCATCCGCGAAGTGGACCTTATCCTTTATATGGTGGATCTAACCGTTGATTTTGGCCCGGGCGAAGCGTATATCATCGAGATGCTTAAGCAAACGAAGACCCCATGTATCCTGGTTTTAAATAAGGTTGATTTACTGACGGAGAAAGAATTGTTAATCCAAAAAATTCAGCAGTATGCAGCGCTTTTTGATTTTGAAGCAATTGTTCCTATTTCTGCAAAAACAGGCGAAAATTCAGATGAACTGTTAAATGTGATTTTCGCTCAGCTTTCTCCGGGACCGATGTATTATCCGGAAGATGAAGTAACTGATCAGCCGGAACGGTTTATTATGGCGGAACTGGTACGCGAAAAAGTGCTCCAGCTTACCCATGATGAAATACCGCATTCGATTGCCGTGGTGGTCGAAGAGGTTGAAGAAAAAAAAACACTGGTTAAAGTGAGAGCAATAATTATAGTGGAGCGTGAATCACAAAAAGGGATTGTGATCGGGGCCGGTGGCAAGCGGCTGAAAGAGATCAGCAGCCTGGCCCGTTTAGACATTGAGGCCTTGTTAGGCAGCAAGGTGTTTTTGGAAGTATGGGTTAAAGTTAAGAAAGATTGGCGTAATCGTCCGGATAGCTTACGTAATTATGGGTATGGGAAGGAACGGGATTAAGATGAATCTTGCGCGAAAGATTGATTATACATTATTAAAACCACAAGCCACAGAAAAAGATATTGTGGCTCTTTGTCATGAAGCTCAAGAGCATAAGTTTGCAGCAGTTTGTGTGAATCCGATTTATGTAAAAACAGCGGCAAAGCTATTACATGGCACAGGAATCGGGGTTGCGGCCGTAGTAGGGTTTCCGTTCGGTGCGACATTTACGGAAGTAAAGATCCAAGAGGTCTTTATGATTAAAGCGCACGGTGGTAAAGAAGCAGATATGGTTATAAATCTTGGCTGGGCAAAATCCGGAAATTGGCAGGATGTGGAGCAAGAAATTGTCCGGGTAGTTGAAGCAGCACATAGCTGCGGGTTACAGATAAAGGTTATTATTGAAACTTGTTTGCTATCGGAAGATGAGAAAAAGCAGGCGGCTGAGATTGTTAAACGCTCGGGAGCGGATTATATTAAGACCTCAACCGGTTTTGCCGAGGGTGGAGCGACTGTGGAGGACGTGCGTAAGCTTAAAGCGTGGGTCGGAGAGGACGTTAAGGTCAAAGCAGCGGGTGGAATCAGGACCAGGGATTTTGCACTTGAGCTGGTCGAAGCCGGTGCGGAACGTTTGGGGACGAGTGTTATACTTGGGTAAGGACTTGTGTGAAACAGCGCTTGGTCTATAACCAAAATGCTTACCCGCAAGCCCCTGGCTTTAGACAACCCAATTTAAATCAAGAACGTCTTTTGCCATTTGGAATCTGCCGGTAAAGGAATAGAGAATTGCCAGGTTAATATGGGCATTGAAATTTACAAAAACTTCCCAAAGGAAAAAAAGATATCCCCTTAGGTATTTTGATAATATTATGTGACCTAAGCCCGGAAAGGCAAGTGACCAAAAAGCGACCACGAAAGGGTTTCTTAAATGAAGTTGTGTTGTACCAAGTGTACTGACATAGGCCATGCTGCGTCCATGCTGCGTCGTATAGCTGAATTTGACTTGGGATGGTCCATTTCCTGCCTCCTATATTTATTTTGATAATATACCCAAGTTTATAAGATATAATTATGGGTAGTATCGATGTGTGGGGCAGGATATATTCATATTGATATCGCGTAATTGCAGCTTATGTTTAAGAGTGCAGGAAGGACCTTGGAAATAATCGACTTGAGAAAATGCCTTGGCTTAACGGGAAGTTCAACGCTCAAGATGAAATTTAATCCTAACAGGAAGTAGGTATAATTAATATAGAGGATGCGTTGCGAGCATTGATTAGAAACTCCGCGTTTCGATGTATACTTATTTGATGTATTACAAAGAATAGATAGATAGTATAGAAAGGGTGAGGGCGTGGCCGTTTATCATGCGGACGC
>CAYWSF010000011.1:10372-17238 GCA_964460725.1 uncultured Desulfosporosinus sp. | reverse complement strand
AGAAACTTAAATTGAGGCTCTAAAAAAAGGACAAAAGATGTTAAAATAATGATGAAAAATATAATTTTCGTACTGGAAGAGAAGAAGATTATAGACTTAATCTGTCCACTTTCATATGCGACAAATATATTATTTACAAAATTTTTTGAAAGGGTGAAGTTGCAATGGGTGGATTATTTGGTGTTGTTTCAAAAGACGATTGCGTTATGGATGTGTATTTTGGTACGGATTACCACACACATCTGGGTACCAGCAGGGGTGGCATGGCTATCTGGAATGGCAAGAGTTTTGATCGGTCCATCCATAACATTGAACATACTCACTTTAGAGCAAAATTTGAAGCAGAGATACCAAATATAAAAGGTAATATGGGCATAGGGTGTATTAGTGATACAGATCCGCAGCCGTTGACAGTACGTTCGCACTTGGGCAGATATGCCACTACCATGGTAGGAAAAATTAATAATTTGGATGAAATTATTAATAGTGCTTTCTCCGAAAATATTATTCATTTTATGGAAACGAGCAAGGGTACGATAAATCCTACCGAGGTTGTGTCTGTTATTATCGATCATGAGGATTCCTTTAAAAATGGTTTATTGAAAGTACAGGAGTTAATTCAGGGTTCCTGTTCGATTCTATTATTAACGCCGCACGGGATTTATGCTTCACGAGATAAACTCGGCAGGACGCCTTTGATAATAGGTAAGAAAGAAGGTTCCTATTGCGTTTCCTTCGAATCCTGTACATTTGCAAATCTTGAATACGATTTTGATTATGAACTTGGTCCGGGAGAAATTGTCCTCCTGACTCCGGATGGTATCGAGAAAATCGCACCGTCCCGGGATAAATTGAAAATATGTGCTTTCTTATGGGTCTATTATGGATATTCATCCTCCACATATGAAGGAATGAATGTTGAGGTTATGCGCTATAGAAATGGTGCGTTAATGGCCAAAAACGACAATAATACAGATATCGATTTAGTTGCCGGAATACCCGACTCGGGTATCGGACATGCCATTGGTTACTCAAATCAATCTAAAATACCTTTTGGACGTCCTTTCATAAAATATACACCAACTTGGGCAAGGAGTTATCTGCCGCAGAATAAGGAGATAAGAAATCTTGTGGCTAGAATGAAGCTGATGCCCATTGATGAACTTGTTTCCGGCAAACGCCTGCTCTTTTGTGATGATTCGATTGTCCGCGGCACACAGCTGAGGGAAACCGTAGACCTGCTTTATAATTGCAACGCTAAAGAAGTTCATATTCGATCGGCCTGCCCCCCAATGGTTTTTGGTTGTAAATACTTGAACTTCTCGGCTTCTCGCTCAGAAATGGATCTCGTAGCCAGGAAAGCGATACTTGAACTTGAAGGAAAAGAACCGGAGTCTTATGCGGCATATTGTAATCCGGAAACTGAAAAGTACAATTGTATGTTGGATTGCATTAGAACGCAACTGAATTTTTCAACGCTGAAATACCAAAACATCCACGACATGATAGAAGCAATCGGTATAGGCGCGGATAAAGTTTGTACATATTGTTGGGATGGAAAAGAAGAATAAAAATAAGGTTGATAAATACGAAAGAAGTAATCAAACTTGCTGAAGCTGATTACTTCTTTTTTCTATAAAACTCGAGCACTCTTGATTTCTTAGTTATCTGGTTATTATAAGGATTCAAAGAATGAAAACATACATAACGTATAAAGATATAAAGAATGAAAATATTATATTTGAATAAATATTGCATCAGACGTTCATAGTGAAAGGAGACTTCGAAATGTCCAATGCACATATAAAAAAGATGTTCCCCGGTGCGATTACTTATCAGGGGTTTTACTCATTCTACCATTACATGATTCAACAAAATAATGCTAACCATATATTCATCCTCAAAGGGGGCCCGGGTGTAGGTAAATCAACTTTTATGAAAAAAATCAGCCAAAATATGTTAGAGCGAGGATACGATATTGAATACCATTATTGTTCTTCAGACAATACCTCTATTGACGGGGTGGTTATCCCAAATCTAAGGATTGCTTTATTAGATGGAACAACTCCTCATATTGTGGATCCGAAAACCCCGGGTGCTGTAGATGAAATCGTTAATCTCGGTGAATATTGGGATGAAGCGGTGCTTAAACGTTCCAGGCAAGAGATATTAACCTGTACCGCAAAAGTAAGCAGTAATTATCCAAGAGCTTATTTAGCTCTGCAAGAAGCAAAGATTGCCTTAGAAGAATGGAAATCTTACACAATACCGTATCAGAATTGGTCTATAATTAATCAGCTGGCCTTGAAGATTGAGAAGGAAATTTTTATTTCTGCGCCAAGAGAACAAGGAAATGAGCGTCATCTTTTCGCATGGGGCAATACACCGCAAGGAAAAACACAATTCATTGATACATTGCTGAATGATACGGACACACTTTATATGTTGGTTGGTCAGCCAGGGATTGGCAAGTCCACCTTTCTTGTTCGCATGGCTGAGCGGGCAGTAAATTACGGTTTGGATATTGAATATTATCATAATACGCTTGATCCCGCAAAACTTGATCTGCTCGTCCTTCCAGCACTTCGAATCGCTTTTGTCATTAATTCTGAGCCCTACGCCTACGCACCGAAGTTCGAAGGGGAAATTATTACTTTAGATTTCGAGCAGAGCCTTAATTTGGCTCAGCTTATGGGAGACTTCGGTGAAGAGATCAGGGATTGTCAACAGCGAGTTAACCAGCATATTACGCGGGCGCGAAAGCATACAGAAAAAGCAAAGGCAACCCATGATATACTGGAAAAGTACTATGTTCCAGCTATGAACTTCGCTGATATTGAAAAGAAGCGAAGTTCCATCCTGGAAAAGATTCTTACTTTTGCAGAATAACCGACGATTATGGTACTCTGGGCAATTTTGGCGTCGCCGATTTATCTTCAAGGGTTCGGAAAAAGTCAAACTTGAGTGGGGATTGCAAGTATTGCCCATAATATGAGAAAACTGGTTGCTGCTATGGCAGGGACAATTTAATTTTAGAAAAAATTTAAAGGGTCCGTGAGAAACTAAAGTCACAACATGTCCCCTTTAAAAAAATAAGATCAAGACCAAGTTTAAAAAGTGTAGAAGTTGCATTTTTCTTAATACAGAACTTCATAATTGATTTATCTTTCGGTTTTGTCTTCCATTTCATCTTTAAAGACCTCGGCCTTGTTTTTAAGTTCCTTGGTTTTACTTTTAGCCTTATCCATCATATCTTCAGTTTTGTCTTCCGCATCATCTTTAAAGACTTCGGCCTTTCCTTTAAGCTCCTTAGCTTTAACTTTAGCATTATCCATCATATCTTCGGTTTTGTCTTCCATTTCATCTTTAAAGATTACAGCCTTGTTTTTAAGTTCTTTGGCTTTAGCTCCGGCTTTGTCTTTAAGCACCTCAGCGTGAAGTTCAGCTTTGTACATCATTTTGTCTGCCTTTTTCTTAGTTTCATCAAAGTTCTCCTTAGCGGAGTCAAATGCCTTCCCGAACTTATCTTTAAAACTTCCCATCCCAAAACCTCCTCTTTTAATTGTTTACCGGCGATGATATTAGCTAAGACAATTATAGCATGAGTCTCCACAGGTTCCTCATCAAAAATCCGATACTTTCAAAATTATTTCATCAAACTTAGCTTTAGCATTTAACATATTTACTAACTAAATTTTAGAATAAGTTTATTGTTTCCTCTAATCTGATCCTTTGGTGTTATAATCTAAAGAGTGGAAGATTCATAAATTTATGTGGAGATAAACTGTGAGATGAAAACCACGATTAAACTTCCGATCAGGCAGTTGGTTGTGGATATTTGTGGTTGGGAGGAACGATATGAGCAAACGGATTATGGTTGTTGAAGATGAAGAAGCGATCGTGCGTCTGATCAGCTACAATTTAACGAAAGAGGGATTTAAAGTTCTTACCTCTAATGATGGTCTTGAAGCCCTGGAAAAGATCAGGACGGAAAAACCGGATTTAATTATTCTTGATATTATGCTTCCGGGAATAGATGGTTATGAGATTTGTCGTCAAATCAGGAAAGAAGATATCACTATCCCCGTTATCATGCTGTCGGCCCGGAATGAGGAACTGGACAAGGTTCTCGGTTTGGAACTTGGCGGCGATGACTATGTCACCAAACCTTTCAGCCCAAGGGAACTTATTGCCCGGGTACGGGCCTTATTACGCCGCGTACAAAGAGCAGAGAAAACACCTGATCATGAGATTATTTCGATTGGCAAATTGGCCCTTGATCTTTCCAGTCATGAGGTTAAACTAAATGAACAGGTTGTTAAGCTTACTCCCAAGGAATTTGAGTTGCTGGAGTTTTTAATCCGTAATAAAGGCAGAGCGGTTAGCAGGGATCAGCTGTTGGATCGAGTCTGGGACTATGATTTTTCTGGTGATACCAGGATTGTTGATGTACACATCAGCCGGCTGAGAGAGAAAATAGATCTTGAACCCAAAAATCCGTATATTCAGACTGTCCGTGGGATAGGATACAAGTTTAGGGAGGGAGATTAATTCGAAGAGTCTTAAGAAAAAATTCACAGTAAGCTTTGTAATGCTGGTTTTGTTCTCAATGCTGCTGTCAGGTGTTTACCTTCTTAATGTATTGGGTTCTTATTTTATGGATAATTTGCGCGAAAAGCTTTTGGTTGAGGCAAGGTTAGTCAGGGAAATGGTTAGCCAGGAACTCGATGCTCAGAGGCCTTCATCGAAAATGGCAGAACTTGCCGTAAGGCTCGGGAACGTTATGAGCACAAGAGTAACAATTATAGATGCCGCTGGAGTTGTGCTTGGTGACTCTCAAGAGGAACCAGCCCTAATGGAGAACTACCTCAATCGGCCGGAAATTCAACAGGCCATAAGTGATGAAGTCGGAACGATAGAGAAGAAGAGTATGATCCTTGGCAATGAAATAACGTATCTGGCTTTGCCTGTGAAGAAAGACGGTGAAATACGAGGTTTTGTTCGTCTTTCTCTCCCAACCACGGAGATAAAGATGACCTTATCCAAACTTTGGTTTTTGTTAATAACCGGGTTATTGCTGGCCATAGCTTTTGCTGCTTTATTAGGTCTCACACTGGCGCAGCGTTTAACAAAACCCATTCAGGAAATGACAGTTTCAGCACAAAAAATTGCAGCTGGAGATTTCAGCCTGCGTACCTATACAACAAGTCAGGATGAGATCGGGGTGCTGGGCCAGGCATTAAATCAAATGGCACAGCAGCTTAAAGAAACAATTGATGCCGTCTCAACCGAAAAAAGCAAGCTTGAATCGGTTCTGGCTAACATGGTCAGCGGGGTTATTTTTCTTGGGCAGGACGGCAGGGTCGATTTGGTTAATCCTGCCGCCGGGCAAATTCTCGGAATCAAGCCGATCATCTCCGGTGGCCGTAAACATGTTGGAATTATTCGCAATTACCAATTAAGTCAGCTTATAGCCACAGCCCTGGAAAGGGGTAAGGTTGTAAAAGAGGAAATATTGATATTAGTCCCCCATGAAAGAAATGTCCAAGTCAATATTACGCCCATTACCGGCAGGGAAGATTTCAATTTGGGAGCAGTAGTGGTTCTTCATGATATTACAGATTTTCGGAAATTGGAAAGGGTGCGGAAGGATTTTGTTGCTAATGTATCCCATGAATTAAAAACGCCGGTTACCTCACTCAAAGGATATGCGGAGACATTACTCGATGGCGCTCTGGAGGATCCCCGGGTAGCCAGTGAGTTTGTTAAAATAATGTTGACGGAATCAGAACGACTGAGCATATTAATCAACGATCTATTGGAATTATCCAAGATTGAATCTACAGCAAGCCCAATGACGTGGCAGGAAATTAATATAGATGTTTTAATAAGTTTTTTAAAGAATAAATTCAAACCTCAGGTTGAGGAACGACAAATTGAACTTGAATTTACCAGGCCAGAGAATCCGCTCATTGCTATGGGGGATAACGGTATGATCGATCAGGTCCTGATAAATTTAATCGATAACGCCGTCAAGTATTCCCCGGTTGGGGGAAAGGTAACGATGGCAGTGTCCGAACAGGCCGAGAGGATATTATTCGAGGTAATTGATACTGGGTTGGGAATTCCTGAGCAAGAGTTAAAAAGGATTTTTGAACGATTTTACCGTGTGGATAAGGGCAGAAGCCGCAAATTAGGCGGAACTGGTCTGGGCTTGGCAATTGTCAAACATATTTTGGAGATCCACGGCAGCCAAATAAAGGTAGAAAGTACGCTTGGCCGCGGATCGAGGTTTTACTTTACCTTGCCAAAGAAAAAGATTAACT
Source organism: uncultured Desulfosporosinus sp. (assembly GCA_964460725.1). Classification (GTDB taxonomy): domain Bacteria; phylum Bacillota; class Desulfitobacteriia; order Desulfitobacteriales; family Desulfitobacteriaceae; genus Desulfosporosinus. The sequence goes on along the minus strand of CAYWSF010000011.1, from coordinate 10,912 downwards.
GCGTTTTAAAACAAAAATAAAACAGCCTGAAGGGCTGTTTATTTTTGTGCGCCCTGTAGGGTATTTAGCAAACTTAGTGGTTTAGTAGCGTGAAAGTAATGAATCATTTACATAAAGTTCATGGAAGGGTAACAAACATAGCTTATAATATATATGATAAACATTACTACCATTAAATTTTCGACAGTGAATTTTATGCAAATTCAAACATCGAGGTTTAAAGTTTGTTCCAACTTAATTCTATAATAGCATATTTAAGATGTTAACCAAAGTTAATTTTCGTTAAGGAAAAGGAGCGATAAATTAATGATATTGGAAGCTGATTTGCACGTTCATACCATTGCTAGTGGTCATGCATATAGCACCATTAAAGAAATAGTAGAGAGTGCCAAAGAGAAAGGATTAAAAATGGTTGCCATTACCGATCATGGATTAAAAATGCCAGGGGCCCCGGACTTGTACCATTTTACCAATATGATATCCCTACCTCGGATCATGCAGGGAGTTGAGGTTTTGCGGGGTGTGGAGGCCAATATCCTG
>CAYWSF010000011.1:0-10362 GCA_964460725.1 uncultured Desulfosporosinus sp. | reverse complement strand
ATCATCTGGATATCGTATTAGCAGGATTCCATGAGTTAACCGGATACACTGGAAACGGTATTGAGGAGAATACTCAGGCCATGGTCGCTGCCATTAAGAATCCATACGTTCACATCATAACGCATCCCGGCTATACAAAATTTCCGGTTTATGTGGAAGAAGTAGTACTTGCTGCCAAAAAATATAATAAGGCTTTGGAACTGAATAATAGTTCATTCATCGTTAGGCCGGATAGTATTGCACAGTGCAGCCAGTTCGCAAAAATGGCAAAAAAGCACAATACCCTTATTTGCATAAACAGCGACGCTCATATTTGTTATAAAGTGGGAGAAAATACTAATGCTTTATCTCTTGCCGTCAGAGCAGGAATAAGCAGGAGCCAAATATTAAATACTTCCACTCAAAAGATTAAGGAGTTCTTGGTTTACAATAAACAACATTCGAAGCATGTTGCTAAAGCCCAATAATCATTTATGATTTGGTTATTTGGGTATGTGCCAAAAAAATTTGAGTGAAAATTAAATAAACTTTGACAGCTGATCTGGCTGTTTTTCTTAAGTGAGGGATATTTTCTAATTTTGTGGAAAACTAAGTAAACGATTGCCTAGCTAGCATATTTATCATGTTTACACAATTGTAACAATTCCTTAAAGTTCCCGTAAAATTTCGCAGTTATTATTATGTCGATATATATAGATAAATGTCTTAGGAGGATTTAAGGCAATGCAGAAGGTAAATCACGTCAAAAAAAGTGAGCTAATTGTAGAAAAAGCCCTTTTTTTAAGTGCCATTGCAGCAGTGTTTATTATTGCTTTGATAGCTGTATTTGTCTTTATATCCGGTTGGCCAATCATACAAAAGGTCGGATTCATAGATTTTGTCTTTGGGATGGTTTGGGATCCTACGAACGGTGTATATGGTATTTTCCCAATGGTAGTAGGTTCGATCGTTGTAACACTAGGTGCTCTAATTTTAGGAGTTCCTTTCGGTATAGCGGGGGCTATTTTCATGGCGGAAATTGCTCCTCCTAAGGTTGCAAATTTGGTCAGGCCGGCTGTTGAACTTTTGGCGGGAATACCTTCGGTAGTATATGGCTTTTATGGTTTGGTAGTAATCGTTCCCTTAATTCGTGAATATTTAGGGGGACCAGGTTTAAGTGTCCTGGCAGGTTCCATTATCCTGGCAATTATGATTCTGCCAACCATTCTTAGTCTATCTGAAACTGCTTTGCGTTCAGTCCCCAAAGGATTTAAAGAAGGCTCATTGGCTTTGGGGGCAAACCATTGGCAAACCATCAAATGGATATGCTTGCCGGTCGCTCGCTCAGGAATTGTGACCGGAGTGGTTTTAGGTATGGCTAGAGCGATCGGGGAAACTATGGCCGTAATCATGGTTACCGGTAATGTGACGCGGCTCCCGGAAAAGATTACTGACCCTATTCGTACCCTTACAGGGAATATTGTTATAGAAATGGGCTATGCTTCCGGCGAACATCAGCAGGCTCTTTTTGCGACAGGGGTAGTTTTATTTATCTTTATTATGTTGTTAAATCTCATTGTTCAAATCAGCTCCAAAGGTAGGTGGGAAAAATGAGATGGTCGGCTCATTTGGAAGAAAAAATTGCGAAATTTTGTCTCTGGTTGGTTGCAATAATTACTCTGGTGGTTTTAATCAACATAGTCATACATATTTTGATCAACGGAGTTAGCGCACTTAGCTGGAGTTATTTTACTGAGGATCCACGGCGGATGGGTAAAGAAGGAGGAATTTTTTCGATAATTATCGGCACTCTTTATCTAACTTTCGCCGGTGTAATTTTGGCCACACCGATTGGCGTAGGATCAGCCATTTATTTAACGGAATATGTCAAAGAGGGCCGGTTAGTACGAATAATTCGCTTTGGAACCGAAGCACTGGCAGCCATACCATCTATTATTTTTGGACTTTTTGGTTTTGTTCTGTTTGTAATAACTTTGGGCATGGGATGGTCAATTCTTTCCGGTGCCCTTACGCTGGCTTTTATGATTCTGCCGACAATTATTCGAGCTGCAGAAGAAGCTATTAAAACAGTGCCCGACTCTTACCGTGAGGGAAGCTTGGCGTTAGGGGCAACCAAATGGTACACTATTCGAAAAGTTGTTTTGCCTTCAGCTCTTCCTGGAATTGCCACCGGGATCATTTTGGGAATCGGTCGGGCAATCGGGGAAACAGCCGCTGTAATACTTACCGCCGGCAGTTCCTTGGGTATACCTACTTCGCTTATGGACCCAACCAGAACACTTGCTGTGCATCTCTATATCTTAGCTTCAGAAGGATTGTCAATGGAAAAGGCCTATGCCAGTGCCACCGTACTGATCGTTTTAATCTTAATTATCAATTTTCTGGCCCATAAGCTTATGTCAAGATTAGTGGGGCGGGTTTCTTAGAATTTTTGATTAGAGATTTGATTAAGGAAAGGAGGGTGAATATGTCAGTTGCCAACAAGATGGAGACCCAGGACTTAGATTTGTATTACGGAAGTTTCCAAGCTTTAAAATCAATTACTTTACCAATTTTGGCTAAAAAAGTAACGGCGCTGATTGGTCCCTCAGGCTGCGGCAAGTCCACTTATCTAAAAACCTTGAATCGAATGAATGATTTGGTTGAAGGAACAATAATTAAAGGAAAGGTTCTTCTCGATGGAGAAGAAGTCTATGCGCCGGAAATTGATCCGGTTAACCTGCGCAAGCGTATTGGCATGGTATTTCAAAAACCCAACCCTTTTCCAATGTCGATTTACGATAATGTTGCTTATGGCCCGCGGGCGCATGGTTTAAAAAATAAACAGAAATTAAATGAATTAGTAGAAAAAAGCCTCAGGGAAGCAGCTCTCTGGGATGAAGTCAGTGATAGATTGAGTCGTTCGGGCTTGCAATTGTCCGGTGGTCAGCAGCAGCGGTTGGTTATAGCCCGCGTACTCGCAGTGCAACCGGAGGTATTATTGATGGATGAACCTGCTTCAGCCTTGGATCCAATATCCACCACAAAGTTAGAAGATTTAATTATAGAGTTAAAGAAGCAATATACCATTATTATCGTTACCCATAATATGCAGCAGGCGGCGCGGATTTCAGATTACACAGCTTTTTTCCTAAATGGAGAAATGATTGAATATAGTAAAACAAAAGACCTGTTTACCAGCCCACAGAACAAACAAACTGAAGATTATGTGACCGGTAGATTTGGATAAGGAGGAAAGAAATAAAAATGCGGCGGAAATCTTTTCATAATTCTTTAGATGAGTTGATTCAAGATGTTTCACGGATGGGCACCATGATTGAAGATGCCATCTGTTCAGCCGTCAAATCCCTGGAGGAAAGGGATCTGACACTCGCGCAAAAGGTGATCGACGACGATGATCTGGTAGACGATTTGAAGCGGATGATCGATGAATCGTGTTTGACGATGCTCGCTTTACAGCAACCGATGGCTGTGGATCTGAGAATAATCGGCAACGCTTTGAAAATTGTGACTGATTTGGAACGAATAGCAGACCATGCCGTCGATATTGCTCGCATAACGATAAAACTTCGTGGTGAGCCTTTGATCAAACCTTTGGTTGACATACCCAAGATGGCCAGACTTACCCAGGAGATGGTTAGAGATTGCCTCAACGCCTATATAGACAGAGATGAGGACTTAGCTCAAAGTTTGACGATAAAAGAAAATGAGGTAGATCAACTGTACGGAGTAGTCATTGATGATTTGATCGATTTAATGTCCAAAGATCCAAATATGCTTTATCAAGGAGTAAATCTTATCTTAGTAGCTCTTTACCTGGAAAGAGTGGGCGATCATGCTATCAATATAGGTGAATGGATAATTTTTATGATCACAGGGACAAAGACAAAATTAAATTAAATTATTGTGATGGGTAGTGACAGGGGGACAGTGTAACTGACACGAATACCCATATATAGTTAAAATGACTAAAGAGGTGATTTACGTGCCAAGAGCGGCAATAAACAAAAGTACAGCTGGGATATACCAATGAGAGGAATAAACCCGTCAAACAATTTTTGAAGAAGAAGGGGGATATTTCAAAGGGCGCAAGTGACAGCAACCCTGTCCCCTTGTCACGCCCGAATGGTGATTATTATGAAAAAACTATTGACGTTTATCTTAGCAGGTAGTTTGATGCTCTCCTTAGCAGGCTGTGGGAATAATTCCGATATGAACATGCCGTCTGGGGAATCTGCGGAAATTATTATTGCCGGTTCCACATCTGTTCAGCCAATATCTGAAGCAATAGCAGAAGTATTTATGCGCAAAAACCCAAATATTAGAGTTAATACCCAAGGAGGAGGTTCAAGTGCCGGAATAAAAGCTGCCCAGCAAGGCACGGCCAATATTGGATCTTCTTCCCGTGACCTGAAAAGTGAAGAGTCGGGTTTAACGGAAACAGTAATATGTAAAGATGGTATCGTCATAGCAGTAAACAAATTAAATGTAGTGAATGATCTGAGTGTTGAACAAATAAAGAAGATATATAGCGGTGAAGTCACAAACTGGAAAGAAGTTGGCGGAGCAGATCAAAAGATTACTGTTGTAGCCAGGGAGGCGGGTTCCGGAACCAGAGGAGCATATGAAGATATTGTTATGGGCAAAGAAAGAATAAGCGATAGAGCTATTATTCAAAATTCCACTGGTGCTGTACGAACAATCGTTGCCGGCGATCCAAATGGAATTGGATTTATTTCTTTAGCAATTCTAGATGAAACAGTAAAAGCTGTTACAGTAGAAGGTGTTCAGGCAAGTAATGAAAATATTGTAAAGGGCAGTTACAAGCTTCAGCGCTCCTTCCTTTATCTGACGAAAGAGGCCCCTAGCGGTGCTGTCAAGACCTTTATTGATTTTGTATTGTCGGACGAAGGGCAAAGCATAATTGTGCAAGAAGGATTAGTGTCGGTAAAATAAGCAGACCATACTACACCTTGGGCATTTATGCGAAACAATCCAACTACTTTAATCTAAATTCAGCTCCTTAATACTTCCTGAATTCGACAAATGATTGCTTGTTTATGGTTTATTTATTCTTGTTATTTCACTAAAAAAGCATTAAAATTCTCTTTGGGAATGATATCTCAGGAGGAATAGATGTGGAAAAATTACTATTAATAATAATAGAGGAACTACGAACAAAACTTAATAAATTTGGTCATGCTCATAATCTTATTGATAGCGAAGTTATTGAGATAAGTCAGCAGTTGGATCATTTGCTTAATCAATACTACAGGATTTGTAATTATTAACAGCTTGGGTTTTAACAGCTTAGGTTTTGGTAGTCTCAATGAGAATTACTTTAAATTACACAACATAAAAAATGGTTATGATTTTACGCTATGTTTAGCGAGGTTCATAACCATTTTTTATTCCCCGCAACTCAATTTTTATCAATGGTTGTGGTATTATATTTTGTCAGTGGAATTTTTATACACGTGCGTTTGCTTAAAGGAAGGTTTATAATGAATGCATGGTAGGAGGTTAAAGTTTTAATGGACTATGTTGTATTTGATTTGGAATTTAATATGTTTTTCAAATTCAAAGAAGGCGATTTAACTAATTCGGAATTAAAAAATGAGATCATCCAGATCGGAGCTGTTAAATTAAACGAGGGACTGAAGACAATTAGTAGGTTTGAAAATATTATAAAGCCGGTAGTGCACCGAAGAATAAGCCCCTATGTAAGGAAGAAAACACACATTAATACCGGCAGGGTCCGTCGGGGAATCCCTTTTGTAAAAGTAATTGAGAGTTTTCGTACCTGGATGGGAAATGATTCAGTCTTATGTTCTTGGGGTAACGATGATATCTTGGGTTTAAGAGATAATTGCCAGTACTTTGGTACTGATACCTTATCCTTTGACAAATTCATTGATATTCAACATCTTTATATGAAGTATCGGGACTTTTCCCAACAGCCGAGTTTAGAAAACGCCGTGGAAGACCTGGGAATTGAAGTCAATGCTCTTTTTCACGATGCCTTAAGTGACGCATTATATACGGTTGAAGTTTTCAGAAAGGTTTACGATTTGTCCGGCGATCCAATCATCAATTGGGAAAAGGTTCAAAGGGAAAATGAAGAAAAGATGAAAGAGCTGAAATCTTATTTAGATAAAGCTGATATACAATGCCCGCAATGTGATAGTTACATACAAAAAGATGTGGAAGTTGATAAATCAAAAAGGTATTTTGCTTTTGGTTATTGTCCCAAATGTCAGCTCCCGATAAGGCATATTTCAAAAATTATCCACAGAAATGGCGAGTATAGTATTGTTTCAAATAACACAGTTTATAGGCAAGACGAAACTTAACTTAATCTGCTTTAGCTTGACCATCATACAGCCTTCTTGTAAAATGAACTTGTTACATATTTTGAGTTTTTTAATACTATATTCGGGATATGATCTGCAACTTTCTGGAGACTGCCGAAAATTGTCAGTCCATGAGCGAAAGTGTACCTAGGGTAATGATTTATCCAAGTGGTACGGATTTGATTAAAGTAATCAAATTACACCGAAGGGATAAAAGCCCAGGCGGATAGGTTTCACTCTGATTGGGTGTAATCTGTCCTATCCTGGGTTTATTATTGTAAAAATAAAGGGAGAAGAGGCGATAATTAATGAGCCGGATTGGGGTTATTATGGGCAGTGATTCGGATTACAAGATCATGGAAGACGCCCTGACAGTTCTTCGTCAATTTGGACTTGACTTTGAAGTGAAAATCTCCTCCGCCCATAGAACATTGGAAAGAACTTTAGACTGGGTGAAAGCGTTTGAAACCCAAGGCGGGAAACTGATTATTGCTGCGGCAGGACTCGCAGCTCACTTGCCGGGGGTTATAGCAGGGTCAACGATTTTACCGGTGATTGGTGTACCGCTGAAGAGCGGCGCTTTGGAAGGTATCGATGCCCTTTATTCGATTGTGCAAATGCCGCCAGGCATTCCGGTGGCTACCGTAGGTATTGGCGCAGCACGCAATGCAGCGTTGCTTGCGATCCAGATCCTTGCCGTTGAGGATGAAGCCTTAGGCAATAAGATTAAAGACTATCGGGCCCAGATGAGGAAAGATGTCGAGACCAAGGACCAGGCGATGCAAATAAAGCTTTGCGGAAACTTATACATAAGTGTTACATGTGATATTTCGAATGACGAATGACGAATGACGAGTCACGCCACCATGAAAGGGGAATTCGAGGATGATTGAACGGTATACGCTTCCTGAAATGGGAAGGATTTGGACAGATGAACATCGCCTTAGCCTCTGGTTAAAAATTGAAATTGCGGTTTGTGAAGGATGGGCAAAACTCCGTAAGATTCCACATGAGGCTGTTGAGGTCATCCGCAAGAAGGCTTCTTTTTCCTGGGAAAGGGTACAAGCCTTGGAAGAAGTAACGCAGCATGATGTGCTCGCTTTTTTGACCAATGTTGCAGAAAATGTGGGAGATGAAGCAAAATACATTCATCTGGGACTGACTTCATCCGATATCCTGGATACGGCTTTATCCCTGCAATTAGTGGAAGCATCCGATCTCCTGCTGGCTAAACTGGATGCTTTGGAAGGCATTCTGCGCCGCAGAGCAGTGGAACATCGGGACACCATAATGATGGGGCGAACGCATGGCGTGCATGCCGAACCGATTACTTTCGGGTTGAAATTAGGGGTCTGGTACGATGAAATCAGGCGTCAAAAGCGGCGTTTGGCTTTTGCCCGTGAGGAAATACGGGTTGGAAAAATTTCCGGGGCAGTGGGGACCTTTGCCAATGTAGATCCGCAAGTGGAAGCGCACGTTTGTCAAGTACTTAACTTAGAGCCGGCTCTGATTTCCAATCAAATACTGCAGCGTGACCGGCATGCTTTTTATTTGACGACACTCGCTGGAATAGCAAGCACTTTGGATAAAATAGCCACTGAAATCCGCAATTTACAGCGCACTGATGTTCATGAGGTGGAGGAAGCCTTCCGAAAGGGTCAGAAAGGTTCTTCGGCGATGCCACACAAGAAAAACCCCATCACACCGGAACGCATCTGCGGCATGGCCCGGGTTGTGCGTGCCAATGCCCTGGTAGCCCTGGAAAATGTAGCATTATGGCATGAGCGGGATATCTCTCACTCTTCTGCAGAACGGATGATCTTGCCGGATAGCACTATCGCGTTAGATTATATTCTGCATAAGATGATTCAGCTTATCGATCGGTTGGAGGTTTTGCCTGAGCAAATGAAAGCAAACATTGATAAAGCATACGGTTTAATTTATTCCCAGCGTGTGATGCTGGCCTTAGTGGATAAGGCTCTTAGCAGGGAAGATGCATATGCTCTCGTTCAACGGATTGCGATGGAAGCATGGAATACAAAGGAACAATTTCAAAGCCTTCTTAACCGGGATGCCAGTGTGCGGGAGCACTTAAATGAACAAGAAATTGCCGATATATTTGATCATGCATACCACACGAAGCACGTAGCGGATATTTTTCAACGCTTAGGGCTAGAGGAATAGGGACAAAAAATTATGGAAAAAGTTTAATTATAGAACAATAAAGTGCAAGTGTGAGGAGCATGCAATGTAGGTTTGGTTTCATTTTTGATGCTCCGAAAATGATTTAATAAAAGAGTTTATTTAAATCCAGGAAAGCTAGGAGGAATTAACCTTGGGTTACACTTACCGAGATGCAGGTGTTGACATTGAAGCCGGTAATGAAGTTGTAGAGCGCATCAAACCCGCGGTGGCCCGGACATTACGGCCGGAGGTTCTCAGCGGGCTCGGCGGATTCAGTGGACTTTTTAAACTGGACTTGACTAAATATCCGGACCCTGTTCTGGTATCCGGAACGGATGGAGTGGGCACTAAGTTGCGAATTGCCTTTCAAATGAATAAGCACGATAGTATCGGCCAAGATGCAGTGGCAATGTGTGTCAATGATATTTTGGTTCAGGGTGCGGAACCGCTGTTTTTTTTGGATTATCTGGCCGTTGGTAAGGTGGAGCCCGAACGGGTGGCGGAAGTGGTCGGCGGGATTGCCAAAGGGTGTGAAATGGCGGGATGTGCGCTGATTGGGGGAGAAACAGCTGAAATGCCCGGCTTCTATGCCGAGGATGAATATGATATTGCCGGGTTCTCTGTTGGTGTGGTGAATCGCAATCAGGTGATCGACGGATCGAAAATCCAGGCTGGGGATGTGCTGATTGGTTTAGCCTCTACGGGACTGCATAGCAATGGTTATTCTTTAGCCAGGAAGATTTTTGCACCATATTCTTTAGAGAAGGAGTTTCCGGAATTAGGCGAAACGCTCGGGGAAGCCTTGCTGCGTCCGACCCGGATTTATGTTAAGTCGATTCTGCCGCTGCTTCCAAGCGGAAAAATTCTCGGTATGGCCCATATTACCGGCGGCGGATTAACGGAAAACATTCCGCGGGTTTTACCGCCGGGTTTGGGTGTGCAAATTGACCTTGCGGCGTGGGAACAGCCGCCCATTTTCGCCTTACTGCAGCGATTTGGCGATGTAGCTTGGCCGGAAATGTATCGGACCTTTAACATGGGTGTAGGGTTTGTGATTATTGTTCGCCCGGAAGATGAAGGGGAAATACGTCAAAGGCTGGCTGAGGCGGGAGAAAAATGTTTTGTGATGGGCAGGATCGTGGCTGGAGAAGGGGTGACATATTGAGAACCGCGGTGTTGGCTTCGGGCCGAGGGAGTAACTTACAGGCCTTGTTAGATGCCTGTCGTAATGGTTCCCTCCCAATAGAGATAGTGTGTGCCGGCTCAGATCAACCAGGCACTTTTGCCCTGCAGCGAGCTGACGAGGCAGGAATTTCCACACGTGTCTTCCAGGTAAGTGATTATCCCAATCGTCAAGCCCAAGAGGAGGATATCTTGAGCTGGATGCGGGAAAATCAGGTGGAACTTTTGCTGTTGGCAGGCTATCTCAAGGTATTAAGTCCTCAGTTCATTCGGCAGGTAAATTTTCCGATCCTCAATATCCACCCTTCTTTGCTGCCGGCTTTTCCCGGGCTCCATGCACAGCTCCAAGCTGTTGAGTACGGGGTTAAGGTAAGCGGCTGTACAGTGCATTTTGTGGATGAAAATTTGGACAGTGGACCGATAATTTTGCAGGAAGCGGTACCGGTGTTGGCAGAGGATACGGAAGATACATTAGCGGATAGAATATTAGCGGTGGAACATCGTCTGTATGCGGAGGCTGTCCGGTTGCTAGCCCTGGGGAAAGTTGAACGGATCGGCCGGAGGGTGCGAATCTTGCAGTAAGAGTTGTACGTATCGGCGATAGTATGTAACGACGTTCGTGCGTATTTACGTATTGATGATT
>CAYWSF010000010.1:0-18174 GCA_964460725.1 uncultured Desulfosporosinus sp. | reverse complement strand
ATACTCCGAAGGATTTACAAGCGTTGGATATGAATCAACTTATAGAACTGGCGCAGGAAATTCGGGAAACTTTGATTGCCGTTGTTTCTAAGAATGGCGGACATTTGGCACCGAACTTGGGAGTTGTTGAACTCACTTTGGCGTTACATCGGACATTTGATTGCCCTCACGACAAGATTATTTGGGATGTCGGTCATCAGACCTATGTTCATAAGCTCTTGACCGGTCGTTTGGACCGGTTTAAGACCATTCGTCAATATGATGGATTGTCCGGATTTCCTAACCGGGCAGAAAGTGACTATGATTGCTTTCAAACAGGACATTCCAGTACGTCCATTTCCGCTGCCGTTGGTTATGCCATGGCCCGTGATGTTCTTGGCGAGAAACACAATGTTGTGGCGGTGATTGGAGATGGAGCCCTGACGGGCGGCATGGCCTATGAGGCCTTAAATCATGCCGGAAATAGTAAAACCAGGCTGATTGTGGTACTTAACGATAATGAGATGTCTATATCCCCTAATGTCGGGGCCCTGTCATCCTATCTAAGCCGCTTGAGGACAGATCCGCGTTATGATAAACGGAAAGAGGAGATTGGATATCTGTTAAAACAAATTCCGGTTATTGGGGCGCAAGTTGCCAAAGCGGTTACGAAGGCTAAAGACAGTTTGAAATATCTTCTGGTTCCGGGACTGTTTTTTGAGGAGTTGGGCTTCACCTATTTGGGCCCGATTGACGGACATGATCAAGCCTTGGTGGAACAGCTGCTGGAACAGGCTAAAAATAAAAGGGAACCGGTGCTTGTTCATATCCTGACCCACAAAGGAAAAGGGTACAAACCGGCAGAAGAGAATCCGGACATCTTTCATGGGGTTGGGCCATTTGATCCGGGAACAGGAAAACTAATCAAGAAATCTGCCCCGCCAACTTATACGGCAGTTTTTGGAGACACCCTGTGTTCCCTTGCCAAGGAAGATCCGAAGATTGCAGCAATCACTGCGGCTATGCCAAGCGGTACCGGACTGAACAAGTTTGCCGCTCAATTTCCGGATCGTTTTTATGATGTCGGCATTGCAGAACAACATGCAGTCACCTTCGCTGCCGGCTTGGCGTTTGGGGGACTTAAGCCGGTTGTTGCTATCTATTCGACTTTTTATCAGCGGGCTTTTGACCAGGTACTGCATGATGTCTGCTTGCAGCGGGCGAATGTTGTCTTTGCCATAGACCGTGCCGGAGTTGTGGGAGATGACGGGCCTACGCATCATGGAGTCTTTGATATTTCTATCTTTAGAATTATTCCGAACATGGTTTTAATGGTGCCCAAGGATGAAAACGAATTACGGCATATGCTCTATACAGCATTACGGCATCCCGGACCGGTGGCTTTACGTTATCCCAGATCCGTTGGCCAGGGTGTGACAATGGATCAAACGTTAAAGGAAATCCCCATCGGTAAAGCAGAAGTTTTGCGTGAAGGCCGGGATGTGACCTTAATTGGGGTGGGACCGATGGTCAATACCTGTCTTCAGGCAGCTCAGGAGCTAAGTTATCGCGGTGTGGAGGCGGCAGTTATTAACCTGCGTTATATCAGCCCGCTTGATCGTGAACAGCTTGCTCACTATGCACGGCTCACAAAAAAAATAATTACCATCGAAGATCATATTCTTAAGGGCGGCATGGGAAGTGCAGTTTTGGAACTGCTGGAAGAGGAAGGAATTAATGGAGTTACTGTTGAATGTCTCGGTTATCATGACTTTGTTGATCAGGGACCAATTGCTCAACTTCATGATGCTCATGGCTTATCAGTTGAAGGGATCGTACAGGCGGCGGAACGTATGGGATTGTTTCACTGCGTCGCCAGGTCCCTGTAAGGTTTGCTCGTGAACAAAGGAAAGGGACGGAAGGATTATTGTGGCTAAAGGGAAAGAACGGATAGATGTGCTAATGGTTAAACACGGCTTAGCAGCCAGTCGGGAAAAGGCCAAGGCTGCGGTCATGGCAGGAACAGTGTTTGTCGGAGGACAACGCGTGGATAAGCCGGGCATGGAACTGCCGGAAGACATTATCATCGAACTGAAAGGGGAATACCTGCCCTATGTTTCCCGTGGCGGACTCAAACTAGCCAAAGCGCTGAAAGTCTTTTCACTCTCTTTTAAAGATAAGGTAGTTGCCGATATCGGTTCTTCAACCGGCGGTTTTACGGACTGCGTCTTGCAAAACGGCGCACAACGAGTATATGCAGTGGATGTCGGCTATGGGCAGTTAGCTTGGAAACTGCGCACGGATCCCCGTGTCGTGCCGATGGAACGGGTGAATGCCCGCTATTTAAACAAGGATTCTCTTCCGGAACAAGTAGATTGGATTGTTTCGGATGTTTCATTTATCTCAATTACAAAGATATTCTCTGCCATGCTGGCCATTCTTAAAGCAGACGGACAGGTCCTGTCTTTAATTAAACCCCAATTCGAAGCCGGCCGGGAGCATGTCGGGAAAAAAGGCGTCGTTAGAGATTTTGGAGTTCATAAACAAGTTTTGGAGTTTGTCTTAAGTCAAGCAGAAAAAGTTGACTTTCACGTTTGGGGATTGGATTATTCGCCAATTCGTGGTCCGGAAGGAAATATTGAGTATCTTGTTTGGCTGGGGCAGCGGAAGGATAGAGAAATAGATTGGCATTTGGAGCTTGCAGGAGTGGTTCAGAATGCCCGGAAAGAGACGGGTGAGCGGAATGGAAAGAGTGGTTGGTCTATGGCTTAACTTGAGTAAACCGGAAGCCCTGCCCTTTAGCTTGCAAATCAGATCTTGGCTGGAAAAACGTGGCTGGAGCGTTTTAACTGAGTGGAATGATATTGTGAAACGCCGAGTGCCGTTTGTTATATCCTTAGGCGGAGACGGGACGCTTCTTCAAGCGGCGCGGGAAGGAGCACCATTTGGGATTCCGGTGTTAGGGGTTAACATTGGACGCTTAGGTTTTTTGTGTGAAATTGAGCGGGAAGACGTTTTTGACGCTTTAGAAAAAGTTCTGTGTCAGGACTATACCATACAGGAACGTTTGATGTTGAGTGCTGTTGTTAAGCGCTTCGGCAGGGGTGATATAACTCAGCTTGTCCTTAATGATGTTGCGTTTTCCCAAGACTGCGGAGAAGCATCATTGATTACCCTGCAAGCAAATTTGTCAGGGGAACCTACCCTCAGGTATCCGGCTGACGGGTTGATAGTTGCCACACCAACCGGCTCTACTGCTTATTCACTTTCGGCAGGCGGCCCGATCATCAGTCCAAATGTTCAGGCCATTGTATTGACCCCTTTGGCCGCGCATTCCTTATCTGCACGCCCTGTGGTTGTCTCCCACTTGGAAGAAATCGAAATTATCTTAGTAAATGGGGAGCAATGCAAGGTTACCTTTGATGGGCAGTCCCGCGTCAGGATTGGCTCAAGTGACTCGGTTATTATAAAAACCGCTTCGTTAAAGGCTCAGCTTATTCGCCTGGGAAGCCGCAGTTTCCATCAAGTAGTGCGGGAGAAGCTGAGGGATCGCTGGCGCGACTGATTTGAAGTACAATCAAGGTTCGAGGTACGAAGAGAAATAGGAGCGGTTATACATAATGTGTGAGGCACAAGGAATGGTTCCAATTAAAATGGTGTTTGAACGCTATATTCGAGATTAATTTCGAATTTCGAATTTCGAACCTCGATAAAGGAGGCAAGTAATATGAAAGCGCGGCGCCAGAAAAAAATTCAGGAAGTTATCACCAAAGAGATCATACATACTCAGGAAGAACTTGCCGATAAATTACGATTAGCCGGCTTTGATGTAACGCAGGCAACTGTTTCGCGGGATATTAAGGAAATGGGCTTAATTAAGGTTCCCAGTACAGATGACGAATACCGTTATGCCGTCCCTGACAAAGTACATCCTGCTAACCTGGAGGATCGCCTTAAGCGTATACTGCGTGAAACTGTTGTTTCCATTAACGATACGGACAGTATTATTGTAATTCGCACGATTCCGGGAAATGCCCATGCTTTAGCTGCCATCCTGGACAGTTGCAATTGGGGAGAGATTATTGGTACGGTAGCAGGAGATGATACGATACTTTTAATCATTAAGCCCAAAGAAGCTGTTTCAAGGGTTTTAGAGCGGATTACCAACTTGCTTGGATAGGAGGCTATTATGTTAGCTGAGTTGAACGTAGAGAATTTCGGCCTGATGGACGCAGTACACTTGAAATTTGGCGGCGGATTAACGGTTTTCTCGGGAGAAACCGGCGCCGGCAAATCAATGCTGATTGATGCCCTTGGGGTCCTCCTGGGCGGACGGGCAAGTGTTGATTTTATCCGCCATGGGGAAGCGCAGGCGCGAGTTGAAGGGATCTTCGAAAAACTTCCTCCGGAGGCCTTAATGAGGTTCGAAATGGCCGGTTATCCTGTAGAAGAAGGTCAATTGATTCTCTATCGTGAAATGAATGTCTCGGGCAAAAACATCTGCCGCCTGCAAGGGCGGACAATTCCGCTTACCCTCTATCGTTCGCTCTGTGAAGGGCTAGTGGATATACACGGCCAAATTGAGCATCTGTCTCTCTTTCATTCGGATAATCATCGCGACTTGTTAGACGCTTTAGGGGGACTGCACAACGACGTCAGTTTAGTTAATGAAGCGGCAAAAGCTTATCAGGCAATTATCCGCAAAGAACGAAAGCTGCGTATTTCGGAAGAGGAACGTCAAAAGAGAGAAGAATTCCTGCGTTATCAAATCGAGGAAATCGATTTGATTAATCCGCTCCAAGGAGAAGAGGAAGAACTGACCCAGGAGAAGAAACGTTTAACCAATGCAGAACGCATTACAAGTTTAGTATCCGAAACTTACGCCGCCCTTTATGAGGGTGCAGCCGGTCTGCCCGCAGTTTTTGACCTGTTAGGGCAAGCGCGTAAGGCCCTTCAAGAGCTGGCTCGCTTGGATGAAAACTTTAATCTGACCGATCAAATCGAATCCGTTTATTATACGGTCGAAGACTTGGCTGACCAAGTTCGGGTGTATAAGGATAATTTCGTGTTTGAGCCGGGACGGCTGGATCAAATTGAAGAGAGGCTTATTCAGTTGGCGAGACTGCGAAAATATGGGACAAGCTTGACTGATGTTTTGGAAAAACGTTTGATTATGCTTGAGGAGTTGGATCAAATCACTCACATCCAGGAGCAATTTGCATCGATAGATAAGGAAAAGAAGGCGGCCGGCCAAGTCTATAAAGAAGCAGCGGAGCAGCTCAGCCGGAAGCGCCGGAAAATAGCCGAACGCATTGAGAAGGGGCTAATCCTGGAACTTGCCGATTTGGGCTTGGAGAGAAGTCAATTTGAAGTGCGGTTTATACCTAATGAGGAGCCAACAAGCGGCGGCGCGGAAACGGCAGAGTTTTTTTTCTCAGCTAACCCCGGAGAACCCCCTAAACCCCTGGCGAAGGTTGCTTCCGGAGGGGAAATGTCTCGTTTAATGCTAGCCTTAAAAGGTTTATTGGCTAAAGTGGAGTCGGTCGGAACCTTCATTTTTGATGAAGTTGACAGTGGGGTTGGTGGAAGAACGATTCATAAAGTAGGTGAAAAGCTAAAGAAAATTGCGCATAGCAGACAGGTTTTTTGTATTACTCATGCTGCGCAAGTGGCTGCCTTTGCAGATGTCCATTATGGCATTGTGAAAGAAGTTAATGTCAATAGAACACAGACACAGGTCGAATTATTGTCTGAAGGCGAGCGTATTGAGGAACTTGCCCGGATGTTGGGAGGCGGGGAAGCAGAAATAACCCGTCAGCACGCCCGGGATTTATGGCAGCGATCCGGACAAATAAGTTAAAAATTTTTAAGATTATAATTTTTTAGACTGCAAAAATTAATCATGCAGTCTTTTTTTTGTCTTAATTGTCATTGCTTTAGAAATTTGGTCTATTTTTTCAGGATGAAAGGAAACGAATTTGGTTACTTTAAGATTGAAAAATCTCACTTCAATTTTAATTAATATTTTTAAAGCGAGGAAGAAAGGAAGAAAAAAGGAGAAGATGGGGAGAAATAAAGTGGAGGATTGATAAGAGAGTGAAAAATAAAATTGGTTTATTTTTTGTCAGTCTCTTGTTCTGTACCTTCCTAAATTTCAGCCCAAATATTGTGAATTCAGATCTCAGCAGCAAACGAGAAATTCAATTAAGTGGTATCTGGGAAAAACTAATCACGGTAGAAAAAATACCCGTAAATTCTATTGTAACGGTTTCATCCGAAATGCCCAAATCCTTCAAAGAGTCCGAAATGTTGGAAGTATCCTACAAACTTTTTGGGGTTTTTCCCTTGAAATCCGGTGAAGTTAAAGTAATGAACCCGGTAAAATTGATACCAGGCGGACAATCCATAGGTGTAACTCTACAGACAAAAGGTGTAATGGTGGTCGGACAAGCACCGGTTGTTGACGAAAACGGAAAAAAATTATTTCCTGCCAAGGAAGCCGGCATTGAAGTAGGAGATATTCTTCTGAAAATTAACAATCGAGAAGTACGCACAGATCAGGAAGTATCTATCGCAGTTCATATGGCCGGGCAGCAAAAAGAGAACCTAAGCATTCTATATAAGCACCAAAGCCAAGTTTTGGAAAAGGTTATGAAACCTACTTTTTGTTCTGAAACAAATAGATATCGTATTGGTTTATTTGTTCGGGATGAAGCCGCAGGAGTAGGAACACTTTCTTATTTTGACCCGATTTCCAAACAATATGGGGCGCTTGGACATTTGATCACGGATGCAGACACTAATCAGAAAATTGAAGTTTTCAATGGAAAAATTATGGCTTCGACAATTTATGCCATTGAAAAAGGTAAACGCGGCCACCCGGGTGAAAAGATCGGTTCATTTGTAACGAATTCAGATTTTAAAGGAACGATTGAAAAAAATACTGGAACAGGAATTTTTGGTGTAATCAGTGGTCAGATGATTAATCCTTACTTTAAAGAAGCCATTCCGGTTGGATGGGAATCTGAAGTTAAAGTTGGACCTGCTAAGATCTATACAGTAATTCAGGGAGAAAAAATTGAAGAATTTGATGTGAATATAGATCGTGTAATGCTTAATCGCACTGACAGTAAAAATATGATTGTGCGGGTTACCGACCCGAGATTACTGGAAATCACGGGTGGTATTATTCAAGGTATGAGCGGAAGTCCGATTATTCAAAGCGGGAAAATAATCGGTGCTGTTACGCATGTATTTGTCAATGATAGTCAACGCGGATATGGGGTATTCATCCAAAATATGCTTCAGGAAAGCGGTCAATTGGACAGAGCAGCCTAACAGAGAGCAGCTAAACACAAGCTTGCCTTTTTGGCAGGCTTTTTTTTGGTGGTCAATATTACAAATTGCTGCGGGCAAGCACATATTATATTAATTTGCAAAATTAAAAATAAACTGTGGTGAAGGAATTTACAAGTGAAAAATAATAAATTCCATGGTAATTAATGTTCATTCGTATTATAATGTTAAGGAGTTGAAAAAATTAAAATATAAACCCGATGAAAATCGGGGACGCAAAGCTGCGAGTTTAAAGCCTTAGTAAAAGGCCAGGATAGTCGGGTTGCCGTAAATATGACTTAATTAAATGGTAAGTCCCTGTTTTGGTAACACCAAAACAGGGTTTTTATAGCTATCAATCTTCTAATCAGGTAAGAAGCAAGTATAAGGTAAGCTGTGTATAAAATTTAAAATATAATTAGTCACCAAATACTAATATGTTTGAGATATGCTAGCTTTTAGAAGATTAATCTTAAATTTAGCATTACTTACAATTGATATTTTATTACGATAAGAGGAATACAGTGAACAATTGTCGAAGATCCTACTTAGAGTAGCATGGTAGTAGGTTTACATTATAAAATTTACGAAAATATCAAAGAAAATTTTAAAACCAAGTTTACATAATTACCTCTCTTAACTGTGGCAGCTGCTAGTTTAATGTGTCAGTTATTGATTAAAATTGTTAAAGCAGTTTCTTAGATAAAGACAAACACAATGACGTTTCCAGCTTCCGAGTTCTTGAGTTGTAGTAGATAAATAAGGAGGATGACTGCGAAATGCAAAAGCCTATCCGAGTCTTATTGGCGGATGATAATCGGGAATTTGTTGAATTAGTCAAACAATTTATTGAACGGCAAGAAGACATGGCTTTAGTTGGGGTAGCTTATCATGGGAATGAGGCCCTGGAACTGATTTCCCGGGAAGAGCCTCATGTGGTACTATTGGATATTATCATGCCTCATCTTGATGGTTTGGGTGTCCTGGAAAAACTGCAAACTTTTCCTCAAAGGCCGAAGGTCATTATCCTAACGGCATTTGGACAGGAAACAATGACTCAACGTGCAGTAAAATTGGGGGCGGATTACTACATATTAAAACCATTTGATTTGGAAACGTTGGGCAAACGGATTCGCCAATTATCAGATGATTTTCAGGAGTCATTGATGGAAAGTCGACAACAAGTAAATATGGTGACACAAAAGAATAGTATTTCGAATTCGAATGCTTCGGGTACTCAAATTTCAAATGGAACCTTACCGGCGACGAAGAAGAATTATGAAGTTGAAGTTACGAAAATGATCCATCAGATGGGAGTGCCGGCGCACATCAAGGGATATCAATATTTGCGGGATGCGATTGTTTATGTGCTGATGGATGTGTCGTTGCTTGGAGCCGTTACTAAAGAGCTGTATCCGATGATTGCACTTAAATACCGAACTACCCCAAGTCGGGTCGAACGGGCAATTCGGCATGCTATCGAGTTGGCTTGGGATCGGGGCAACATAGAATTTATGAATCAATTTTTCGGCTACACCATAAATGTCGATCGGGGCAAACCGACAAATTCGGAATTTGTGGCGATGGTTGCCGATAAGCTGCGCATGGCGATGTATTAGAAAGAATTAGTGTAATTACACTAATTATGATTGTCCTGAACATATTAATTAATAGGAGTCGGAGTATGGAAAGAGGGAACACAATGGAAGAGCAGAACCTACGAGAGGAACGCATCAAGGGAGAAGTGTGTTTTGAAGGGCGAATGCTCCGGCTGGAAAGAGATACTGTGCGATTACCAAATGGAGCGCAAACATCCCGGGAGGTCGTCAGGCATCCGGGAGCGGTAGCGATCATCGCTTTGAAGGAGCAGCATGTACTCTTGGTTTGGCAATACCGTTATCCTATCGGTCAAATAACTTTGGAAATCCCCGCAGGTAAACTTGACCCGCAGGAATCTCCTCAGGACTGTGCGGTAAGAGAGCTCCGTGAAGAAACCGGTTACCGGGGGACGATGGAACATCTAAGCACTTATTATACCTCGCCGGGTTTTACTGACGAAGTGATGCATCTTTTTTTAGCTCGGGATTTAATTTGGGATCCGCTCACCCTGGATGATGATGAATTTATCAAGGTGGAAAAAATACCTTGGAATGATGCTGTCCGAAGGGCACAGCAGAATGAGTTTGATGATGCCAAAACTATCCTGGGGATTTTATTGGTCAAGAATCTAATTGGATAATTTTATACATCTCACATACTTTCCCAATTCGTGGAATAAAATTTCCATAGAAGGTAGGGGAGGGAGACTAAGGATGTGGAAAAAACTTGGCGAGCACATTCGGCAGTATTGGATCATTTATCTTACACTCTCAACTGTTTATCTTAGCGGTGTAATATTTGGGGTGGTCGGAGTCAATGCTTTGGGTGTATCAGAATCGTCTCAGCTGGGAAAATTTCTGGACTCCCTTTTGCATAGCCAGCCAAAAACAATTGATCCGGTTTTCTTGAGTGCGCTGGCCAGGGATATGTTTATTATGATGGCTGGAATTTGGATCTTAGGACTCACGATCATTGGTGCACCTTTAATTTATCTCATAGTCTTTACACGGGGATTTATACTTGGGTTTAGCGTCAGTTTTATTATCGGATTTAAAGGGATGCTTGGGCTCGGCTTAATTATGCTTACTGTTCTTGTGCCTGCCTTCCTGGCTATTCCATTACTGCTTCTCGGCTCAGGTCTGGCCACTATATTTTCGTTTCTGTTGCTTCGGGGTAAAGCCAGGGGGGAATCGTTGCGCAGAGAATTCCTATATTATACGGCCTCAGCAACCTTTGTTACTGTCGGATCAGTTGCTGTCGGCGTTTTGCAGGGGTATTTTTCGATCCTTGGAGTTCGCTTTTTTGGACTTTAGTGATTTAGACAAGAAACGTAGAGCTTTTCCTTTTTACTTTTCCTAGGATAAGGACAATCCGGTGATGCATAAGTTTTAAGGATAGGGGGGAGTGCATTGCCGATAAAACGCTGGAGTGGTTTTTTTCTTCACCTGGGAAAGATATTTATCCTCCTTATTCTATTAGCCGTACTCTTGCCGAAGCTAGCTGCCGTATATGATATTTGGATGTCTTCGCACTTACATAATGAGCAGCGCCCGATGGGAAACCCTCTGCGTGTTGAAGCGCCGGGGTGGAGTAAGTTTGTTATTCAGTTGTTCCCTGCTGCTCAGAAAGATTGATCATTGCCGGGATCATTGCCGGCAAGAGCAGTGAAAAAGGAAAATTTCCTTCCTGTAGAGAATGTCTTTGAAAAGGAAGGAGGGAGCAAAGTTGAACGCTGAAGAACAACTACTGAAACAATATATTCGCTATCTGCATGTTGAACGAGGGCTTTCAGAGAATACCCGGCAGGCTTATGAACGGGATCTGCGTCAATTAATGATCTTCCTCACGCAGCGAGGGACAAATTTTACCGCTTGTGAGGCCAATGATCTTTTTTTATTCCTTCTTAAGTGGAAAGATAACGGTAAATCACCTCGCAGTATTGCTCGTTGTCTGGCAACGCTACGAGGTTTTTTTGCGTTTTTGTTGGATGAAGGAAGAAGAAATGAAAACCCATGTACGTATTTAGAGGCCCCAAAGTTAAATCAATCACTGCCGAAGGTGTTGTCGGAAGCGACAATGGAGAACCTGTTGCAAACAGGTGAAAAATCGGCACTTGCTTTGCGGGATTTGGCGATGCTGGAGGTTCTTTATAGCAGTGGTCTGCGCGTTTCTGAATTGATCAGGCTGCGTTTATCAGATATATCATTGGACGTTGGCTATGTTCGCTGCCTTGGCAAGGGGAATAAGGAGCGGATTATTCCATTGGGAGAACCGGCGATTCAGGCAGTCGAGGTTTACTTAAATTCCTCACGCAAATATTTGTACGGTAAGTCCAAAAGTGATATTTTATTTTTAAATGCACATGGCCGGCCGCTTACACGTCAGGGGGTGGCGTATATATTAAAAAAATGGGGCAAGACGCATAATCTTAAACGTACGATTTCTCCCCACATGTTACGTCACAGTTTTGCAACTCATCTTCTTGACCACGGTGCGGATTTGCGTTCAGTTCAGGAAATGCTGGGGCATACGGATATCTCAACCACGCAAATTTATACGCATCTGACACGTACGCGCTTGTTGGAAGTCTTTAAGAAGTCACATCCGCGAGCGGATTAAAAATAGAATTTGGGGAAAATAAGCCATAAACAGATGAGGAGGACGGAGCAATGACAGTTGAAGCGAATTACAGTAATAAATTGGCAGAAGCGTGCGGCTATCTTCGGGAGCGTGTTTCGGTGGTGCCGGAACTCGGTGTAATTTTAGGTTCGGGGTTAGGAGCTTTTGCCGATCTTGTTGAGGAAAAAGTGGTGATTTCTTATCAAGACATTCCTCATTTCCCGGTGTCGACGGTAGAAGGGCATGTGGGGCAATTGGTTTTTGGCAAAGTAGATGCCCGCCAAGTCGTAGTCATGCAAGGGCGTTTTCACTATTATGAAGGGTATACCATGCGCGAAGTAACCTTTCCTATTCGGGTCATGCAAGGATTAGGAGTAAGCGGTCTGATTGTCACGAATGCGGCTGGTGGGATTAATCCTGACTTTCAGCCCGGGGATCTGGTTCTTATTAAGGATCATCTTAATTTGATGGGGGACAACCCATTGCGGGGTGTTAATTTATCCGATTTAGGCCCGCGTTTTCCGGACCTGAGTGAAGCATATAATCGGGAATGGCGCCAACAAGCCTTGGCGAGTGCTGAAGAATTGGGAATTAATCTCCGGGAGGGGGTTTATGCGGCTATGAGCGGTCCCAGCTACGAAACCCCTGCGGAAATACGTTATTTACGTTCCAGCGGTGCCGATATGGTTGGCATGAGTACCGTTCCGGAAGTGATTGTCGCTAATCATGGCGGAATGCAAGTGCTGGGTATTTCCTGCGTGACAAATATGGCAGCCGGTATCCTGGAGCAAAAGCTTAGCCATGCGGAAGTAATGGAAACGGCCGGACGGATTGAAAAACAATTTGTGCAGTTTGTTCAGGCCTTAGTCAAGGTGCTTTAAAGCAAAGAAAGAGTGATTTCAAATGCGGATGGTCGATTTGATCGAAAAAAAACGGAATGGGGAACCCCTTTCCAAAGCAGAAATCAACTTTATTGTTAATGGCTATGTTCGGGGCGATATTCCGGATTATCAAATGTCCGCCTGGGCGATGGCGATCTATTTTCAGGGCATGTCGCTTGATGAAACAGCGGAGCTTACACTGGCAATGGCCCAAAGCGGGGATCAACTGGATCTTTCTGCTGTCGGGGGGCGGTTTGTGGATAAACACAGTACCGGCGGGGTAGGGGACAAAACTACCTTGCTTCTTGGACCGATGGTTGCCTCTTGTGGTGTGCCGATTGCCAAAATGTCCGGGCGAGGGCTGGGACATACCGGGGGAACAATTGATAAGCTTAGTGCAGTGCCAGGCTTTCGGACGGAGCTTTCGCAGGAGGAATTTTTGGCACAGGTCAAGAAAATCGGTTTGTCTATTATCGCTCAGACCGGAAACCTGGTCCCGGCTGACAAATTGCTCTATGCTCTGCGTGATGTGACGGCAACGGTAAGTTCCATTCCTTTGATTGCCTCTTCGGTGATGAGCAAGAAAATAGCGGCAGGGGCCCAGGGGATCGTCTTAGATGTTAAGTACGGATCCGGTGCTTTTATGAAGACTGTGGAGGAGGCCCGGGTGTTGGCCAGGACAATGGTGGATATTGGCAACGCTTTGGGGCGTCAGACGATTGCGGTGTTGAGTAATATGAATCAACCACTTGGGCGTGCGATAGGAAATAGCCTGGAAATCCTTGAAGCAGCCGATGCACTGCAGGATAAAGGGCCGGAAGATTTAATGGCGGTCAGCCTTGAACTGGGGGCTTGGATGCTGGTGGCCGGTGAAGCAGTATCAAATGTTGAGGCCGGTAAGGAAGTTTTAAGGCAAAGTGTGAAAAGTGGTGCGGCGTGGGACAAGTTTCTGTCCTTTATAGCTGAACAGGGAGGAGATGTCCAGGCGGTAATTGATCGTCGACTAAAAGTCTCCGAGTGGAATATTCCGATCCTTGCTCCGGAAACCGGCTATGTTCAGCCGTTTGATGCTCATAAAATTGGAATTCTGGCGATGACCCTTGGCGCCGGCCGGGTTACCAAAGAAAGTTCGATTGATTTAGGAGCAGGGGTTTTTCTCACCCGCAAAGCGGGAGAGTGGGTACAGACTGGAGAACCGATCCTGCAGATTTATGGCAGCAATAAAGAAATGTTGGCTGAGGGGCAAAAGTTCGCTCAAAACCTGGTTGCTGTGGGCAGCAAGCCTCCTGAGCAGCTCCCGTTGATTGAGGAAGTAATCCGGTAAGGGCAGATGCGGTCAATTAACATTAAATCTTTCAACTTTACGTATGAATATGAATAAAGAAAAACTTAATTTGCACTAAGTTCGGTAATGGCGGAAGGAGCCAAAGAAGGAACAAATACGATAAGGTTAAGAGCATTGTGTCTCTGGGGGAGGAATTAATTGATGCGCAAAAAAAAGATTTATCCTTTGGCTGAGGAGATAACGACTGCGGATACGTTTGCTGTACTGGGGGATACCCAGAATTTCAAAAAGCGTAAACAGGCCTGGAAGGCATGGCGGGCCTTAAAGGATTTTGGTTGTATTGTCTACCCGGTTGCAGAAGACTTGAAGCGACTGGACGGGAGCAAGGTTTATCATAATTTAGCCGAACTGACCGGTAAGGTGACGGTCATTGTGCCTTGTCTGTTCCCAGAGAGACTTGAGTCTTTGGTTGCCGATGCCGCATCGGCCGGAGCCAAGCGAATCTGGTTTCAGGAACGGACATGGAGCCAGGAACTTCAACAGGAGTGCGACAGTGCAGCGATTGAGACAGTGCGTGGCTGTGTGCTTCGCCATGTTAGTCATTCTCCCCTCAGCATGTGCTATTTCAATCCTTGTTACTGGCATGGCCTGAGAGATGCTAAAGTGCCTGCGAAACGATTCAGAAGGTAGGGAGGTGGTTTTACTCCGCTAGAGTATAGTAATTGATTAGTACCTTCAGCCATAGCCGGCTTGTTTTTGATACTTGTTTTTGATAATGGTAAGCATGCGGTATTTCTGAACAATGATAATAATCGAAAGCGGCGATTGTATGGGTAGGGCATGTTACGGAAACTAGCATAAAGTGGCTAGGCGTCCGTCAACCATTTAATATGCTTTGAAGAACTTCCTAATCGCTCTGATTGAGCAAGAGTATTCGTGCTTGGTATAAGGATGAGCAAATATAGATATTGACATAAACATAAAAAATATGTAGAATTTGAGTGACCATATACGGATAGTAGCTTAGTTAGTGAAGGTCATTAAGTTCGAGTACCCCCTATCTATAATCGGAAGTAATATGTTTTATCCCTTATCTCAATTTCACATAAAAAGATTTGCATAAATATGTTATAATTAGATTTAGGTATAGTAAAGTAAATATAGGTATAAGCTTGAATGCGGAAAGGAGAGTGGGGATATGCGTGTTCAAAAAGTAAACGAGCATACCATCCGCATTTTTATCTCCTTGACAGAACTTACTGACAGGGATGTTACTATGGCCGACTTCTTTCAACGATCAGCGAAAATGGAGCAATTGTTTTGGGATCTCATTGCGAAGGCTAGAGAAGAAGTAGAGTTTAATCTGGATCAGCCCTTCTGGATTCAGGCAACTGTCGCATCAAATGACGAATTTGTCATTACGATCATGAAGCAGGAAGAACCATTTGAGTGTGTAATTAAAGAGAAAGCGACCGGTAAATCCTCTAAAAGTCGTACGCAATGGGTTTATGCTTTTGCCGACTTTGAAGATGTACTAACCGCAGTGGGGTGCTTGCCGGAATTTAACCAGCTGCAATCAAGTCTCTATGAATACGAAGAAGAATATTATCTTATTTTGAGTCGGCTCGGAACGGGCAAGAAAAGGCTTTTAGCAAAGGCAATCCTTGATGAATATGGAGAAGCAGTGGTCACGACTAATGTATTTTTGTCCGAGCATGGAAAGGTTATCATCCCGGAAAATGCGGTCCAGACACTGAAAGATGCTTTTATAAAGCTTTAACAAAAATTAAATAAAGAAAAGGGAAGCAAAAACTTCCCTTTTCTCCTATTCGCTATTTGTTTCTAATAGTGATTCGAACTATAGGGGAAAATCTCAGGAATTTGGTGCAGACATTGAATACAAACTGTCTTGCCTTTAAACTTATGGTTCTTTATGGTTCTACCACAAAAGATGCAGGGCTGAAACCCTGTTTTTTTATAAATGTGATTTTTAAAGGGAATAATAAGAGCTAAATGTGCTAATTGTTTTTGTTGGGTGGTTAAGCTGATACCGGACATCGATCTACCTCCTCAAAGTTAGAACTTGAATTCAGAAGCCAGAAACCAAGAGATGGAAAACTTGAAAATCTGCACAATAAGGGTTTCCCTATTAATTTTTTTATACGTCTTAATTATAAAAGCAAGCTTTAAAAAGTAGCTTTAAAAAACGGTTTTAAAAAGCTACAGATGAGATAATACTAGACTGTCTTGTTTCTTATATTTTATGATAATTGAGCTGTCGAAATCCTAAAAAGCATGAAGGACCGGATAAAAGAATTTAACCGAGCTTTCTTAGTGGCCAATAAGGAGTGATAATCGAATGGATCCAGAGATTCAGAGACGTTTACGTGCCCTGCCGGCTGTGCATGAAGTGATTTCACAGCTTGAGCATGAAGAAGAATTCAGGCCGTTTCTGACGAATCAAAGCCAGCTGCCCCGTTTAACACAGGCTATTCGACAGGTTCTGCAAAAAGCGAGGGAAAATGTCAGTCGAAATTACACAGCTTCGTTTGCAGAATTTGAAACCTCCCTTTGGCCGTGGTTAAAAACTCAGCTTCTGCAAGAGCTGAACGATCCGAAAACTAGTTTGCGGCGTGTAATCAATGGGACTGGGGTTATTATACATACTAATTGTGGCAGGGCCTTACTGGCGCCAAGGGTAGCGCGTTTCGTTGCTGAACAGGCCGAAAGGTACAGTAATCTTGAGTTGAATCTTGATACCGGGGAGCGGGGCTCACGTTATGTTCATGTTGAAAAGCTGCTTTGTCAGCTGACCGGGGCAGAAGCCGCTATGGTAGTTAATAATAATGCCGCTGCCGTGCTTTTGATTATGAATACGTTTGCCCAAGGCAAGGACGTTATTGTCTCGCGTGGGGAACTGGTGGAAATTGGCGGATCCTTTCGCATTCCGGAAGTTTTGAAAGCGGGGGGCGCCAAACTAGTTGAAGTGGGAACCACAAATAAAACCTGGCTTATGGATTATGAGTCCGCTATCGGACCGGAAACGTCTGTGTTATTAAAAGTTCATACAAGCAACTTTCGAGTTGAAGGATTCACTCAGTCTGTTTCCGGAGCTGAGCTGGTGAAACTCGGGGAAACACGGGACTTACCGGTGATCGAGAATCTTGGCAGCGGTAGTTTCTTTGACGGCGCCGACCTGGGATTTCCGGTCGAGCCAACCATTAAACAAACCGTGAAAGCGGGGCTTACCCTTGTAACGTTCAGTGGGGATAAATTACTTGGCGGTCCACAGTCAGGGATTATTGTTGGGAAAAAAGAATATATTGATTGTCTTCAGGCCAATCAATTGACGCGCGCTTTAAGGGTTGATAAATTAACCTTAGCTGCTCTTGAAGGGACCTTGCGTTTATATCAGAATGGGGAGATAGATCAAATCCCTGTTTGGCGAATGCTCTCTCTCCCTTTGGATACCTTGAAAACGGCTGCTTCAGAGCTTGTTGCAGCACTTCAGACCAACCCGGTCATTTCAGTTGAATTACAAGAGGATGTCTCCCGGGTAGGCGGCGGGGCATGGCCGACGCTTGAAATCCCAACCTGGGTGTGTGCCATCCGTCCCATCCAAGGGAGCGTGATTGAATTAGAATCGTTTTTACGTTCAGGAGAAGTAGCAATTCTGTCTCGGATTCACAAAGATTGGGTGCTTATTGATGCGAGGACCCTGTTAGAAGGGGACCGGGAGGAAATTGTTCGACGTTTAAACGAGTTGCCGGAAGTGCTAGTATGATAAATTCAATAGAGCTACTTGTTTTGAACAAGTAGCTTAATTTTTCGGAGGGGAGCCTCGGTTATGAGTTCGCGAACTTATACTTATTCGGAGTATACACCATGTTATAAACTTTTTTGACT
Source organism: uncultured Desulfosporosinus sp. (assembly GCA_964460725.1). Lineage (GTDB taxonomy): Bacteria > Bacillota > Desulfitobacteriia > Desulfitobacteriales > Desulfitobacteriaceae > Desulfosporosinus. Next base: position 570 of record CAYWSF010000010.1, on the reverse strand, counting down.
TCCTTCCTGCTCAATTTTCATTAGTGGTGTGCTGCCTAACGGGCATGAGTGGTCAGAGTTATTATGATAGTGCAAGAAATACATTATAATGCAAGAAACAATATATTGGAGATGGTAGCGTGAGGCGCAGGGGATTTTCAATTCTGATGCTTGTTATTTTACTGGGAGTAATTTCGGCAGGGTTGCTTTGGTATAACGGGTTTTTTATAGACGGTAAAGAGATCTTAGGTGTAGAAGAAAATGGTCAGGACTTCTTCCAGGACACCCCCATTGAGCTTAAAAATCAGGTGAGTGTTTTACTGATCGGAGCAGATCAGCGTCCTGATGAGATAAAGTTTAATACCGATTCACTTATTCTTGCCAGTATTGAACCGAAAACAAAGCAGACCTATCTGCTTTCCATTCCTCGTGATACACGTGTTAAGCTAACCGGACATGGCTATGTTAGAATTAATCGGATTGCCGCATTGACAGATTTGCCGACTTTGCAAGAAAATGTTGAAAAGCTAACCGGAGTAAAACTGGCAGGCTATGTGCAAACCAATTTTGACGGCTTTAAGAAAATTATTG
>CAYWSF010000009.1:12139-18749 GCA_964460725.1 uncultured Desulfosporosinus sp. | reverse complement strand
GGCAACATCGCCACGCGTACGGAAATCGTTGTTTCTCCGGAAGACCAAGCGGAGATTCGCCGTGTTTCTTTAACTAATCATAGTAAATATAACCGGACAGTGGAAGTCACCAGCTATTTTGAAGTGGTTCTGGCTAAGTCCAGTGAGGATTTAGCACATAGAGCATTTAGCAATCTCTTCATTCAAACTGAATTTAAGCATGGGGCATTAATTGCATCCCGCAGGCCGCGCAGTGAAAAACAGGCACGTCAATGGCTTATGCACACAGTTGTGACTGAGGGTGAAGTGATCGGTTCTTTACAATATGAAACTAACCGCTCACATTTCTTAGGCAGAGGGAGAAGCTTAGCCAGACCACAAGCGTTAGATGCGAATCAACCTTTAACAAATACGGTGGGAGCAGTACTTGATCCAATCATGAGTTTGCGCCAACGCGTTAGGATTGCTCCCGGGCAAACTGCTCGGGTCTCCTTTTCCGTCGGTTATGCGGAAAGTCGGGAAGAGATACTGCGGATCGCTGAAAAATACAAAGATCCGCTTGCTGTGGATCGTGCCTTTGAACTAGCCTGGATTCATAGCAAAATGGAACTGCGCCATTTAAATATCACTGCTGCTCAGGCAAACGAGGGTTTAAGCCTTGCCGGTCATTTGCTATATTTAAGCCCCTGTCGAAATGATGTGTCGGAATGTATCAAGAATAATTGCAAAGGACAGTCTTCTTTATGGCCTTATGCAATTTCTGGAGAACTACCGATTGTCCTTGTTCGTGTAAAGGATAGTGAGAGTTTGGAATTAGTGCGCCGACTTTTGACTATCCATGAATACTGGAAACTAAAAGGATTGTTTGCTGATTTCGTCATTCTTAATGAAGATGAGAGCAGTTATCTTCAGGCCTTCCAGGATAACCTAAGGGATATGGTTTCGATCGGGCATGCCCGGGATCTCTTAAATCAAACCGGCGGGGTCTTTCTCCTGCAAAAAAATCATCTTCAGCAAGAGGATGTTAATCTCCTCAGCGCTGTTGCCCGCATAATTTTCAATGGAGAAGGGGGTTCCTGTTCAATTCAAGTTCGTAAAAAGAGAAAGTATATGAGTGGGAACATGGGGCAGCAGGAGGAGGATAATCGAGAAAAGGGCTTTAGTCAACAGTTTTTGAGCGATCAGAATAAAGTAATTGATTTAAGCAACATTCGCAGTGTGCGGCTCAAGTCGGGAAATTCTAACCCCATTGTTTTGCAGCGTTCGTCGCGCCTTGTCTCCCATAAAGAGCAAATAAAAAATCAATTGCAGTATGCTAATGGATACGGTGGGTTTAGCGCGGATGGCAAAGAGTATGTTATCCACCTGCAAGAAGGCATGAACACCCCTTTACCTTGGATAAATGTCATTGCTAATTCTCAGTTTGGTTTTCAAATATCGGAAGTAGGTGCCGGCTATACCTGGTCTCTTAACAGTCGGGAGAACAAGTTAACTCCTTGGTCAAATGATCCCATTCTGGATCCGGTAGGGGAAGCACTTTACCTGCGGAATGAACAGAACGGCAAATTTTGGTCAGTGACGGCCAGTCCAAAACGAGAAAAAGGTTTATATACAATCAGACACGGTCAAGGCTATTCTGTATTTGAGCATTTTAGTCATGGAATGAAGCAATCGCTCCGTTTCTTTGTTCCGCTGAATGAGTCGGTAAAGATAATAGAACTGGAAATTACCAACACGACAACGGATGATGTAGATTTGAGTGCGGTCTATTATGTAGAATGGGTGATGGGTATTGATCGTCAGCTTACTGCTCCCTATCTGGTGACCGACTTTGATAGGGAACGGGGAATCCTCTATGCCCAAAACATGTTTCAAGAGGAGTTTGTCGGGAGGATAGGGTATTTGACTGCTTTGGATGTTCCTGTGTCAAGTTATACCGGAGATCGTACTGAATTTATCGGACGGAATGGAACTTTGGAGGATCCTAAAGGGTTAAAGCTGAATCAATTCTCCGATACGGTTGGTGCCGGGCTCGATCCTTGTTCTGCTTTGCAGCTCAAATTTTCCTTGGCTCCCGCTGAGACTAAGACCATTACTTTTTTGTTGGGTGAAACCCGAAATCGTCAAGAAGCTGAGAAAAGTGTTTCTTCCTTTGGACACCCGGAAAAGATCAGTGAAGCTTTCGCGGAAGTCAAAGGATATTGGGACGGATTGTTGGGTAAGGTTCAAGTTCAGACGCCGGATCCTTCAATGAATTTGCTGCTTAATCGTTGGCTTATCTATCAGACTGTAGCCTGCCGCTTATGGGCCAGGTCAGCATTTTATCAGTCAGGAGGTGCCAATGGCTTTCGAGATCAGCTTCAAGATGTAATGGCGCTTGTTTATACGAACCCGGAGGCTACACGCAAACAAATTATCCTTCATTGCAGTCATCAGTTTATCGAAGGAGATGTACAGCATTGGTGGCACGATGAAACAGGAAAAGGGATACGAACAAAATTTTCAGATGATTTGTTATGGTTACCTTATGTTACTGTCCATTATATAGAACGTACCGGGGACACGGCTATTTTGGATGATACCAGCTTCTATCTTGAGGATGACCCCCTGCAAGAAGATGAGGCCGAACGTTATTCGATACCCAGGATTTCTGAACAGCAGGGAACCGTGTACGAGCATTGTATTCGAGCTATTGAAAGAAGCTTAAATTTTGGTAAACACGGCTTACCTTTGATTGGTTCCGGGGATTGGAATGACGGCTTTAGTCGAATTGGCATTGAGGGAAAGGGCGAAAGTGTGTGGCTCGGCTGGTTCTTGTATCTTATTTTGACACGTTTTGCAGGCCTCTGTGATGGCCGCCAGGATTTGGAGCGGGGAACACGCTATCGAAGTACAGCGGAGGAGCTTATAGAAAATATCGAGCGTCATGGCTGGGATGGCGGTTGGTATCGTCGGGCTTATTTTGATGACGGTACTCCCTTAGGATCTTCGCAAAACCAGGAATGTCAGATTGATGCTCTCGCTCAATCCTGGGCAGTGCTTTCCGGAGCAGCCAGACCGACGCGTGTCCAAGACGCAATGTTGGCCCTGGAACACTATTTATGGCGTAAAGAGGACGGAGTTCTCCTGTTGCTCACCCCACCTTTTGAAAAGTTCCTCCCCGATCCGGGCTATATAAAAGGGTATGTGCCCGGGGTGCGGGAAAATGGCGGACAGTATACACATGCTGCAATTTGGTCTGTATTAGCGTATGCAAATATGGGAGAAGGGGACAAGGCAGCGGAATTGTTTCAAATGTTGAGTCCGATCCATCACGCTCGTACGGAACTTGAGGTAAACCGTTATAAAGTGGAACCCTATGTTGTTGCCGCTGATGTTTATGCCGCAAACCTGCATGTCGGGAGGGGAGGATGGACATGGTACACTGGAGCAGCCGGTTGGATGTATCAAGCCGGATTAGAGGGAATATTAGGCTTTAAACGTCAAGGAGATAAGCTGGTCCTAAAGCCTTGCATACCAAGTCGTTGGTCAGGCTTTCAAATTACATATCAGTATCAAACGACAAAATATGAGATTGTAGTCGAGAATCCAATGAATAGAATGACGGGATTTGAAAGGATTACATTGGATGAAGAAGTGTTGCCGGAACCGGAGATTTTTTTAAATGATGACGGGAAGGCCCATACGGTTCGGTTGACGCTGTAAGTAGTGATTGCAGCGACTCAATAGATATAGAATGATACAGATGAAACCTTCCTATAAAAAAAGGAACCGATATTACTCATTGCTTAAAGAGTAAGTCGGTTCCTTTTTAAGATGCTCATTTGCTTTTTCATTACCACATTATTTTAATCCTCATTATTATTTTAATCCCCATTCCCAGCCCAGCCTAAGAGCTTTAATATTCAAATCTGCAACCTTTGGCAGGCGCAGCCGGACTGCTTTCTCCAAGGATTCCTGTGATACAATTCCACCTGCTGCAGCCAGGGCCCCGATTGCTATAACATTAGCCGTCATTTCATTGCCAATTGTTTCCTTAGCCAATCTGGTCAGCGGTACGCGGATTACTCTGGCCTCCACTTCAGGGAGATTAACAATTAACGTCTCATCCATAATTATTAAGCCGTCTTTGGCAATCGTCGTCGCATACAATTTTGCCGCTTGCTGGGACATCAATAAGAGATAATTAGGCGTCACTACCTTTGGATAAAGAATCTCACTGTCACTGATGATAACCTCTGCTTTACTGGCTCCGCCGCGGGCTTCCGGTCCGTAACTCTGAGTTTGTACGACCTCTTTTCCATCTAAGATAGCGGCTTCAGCGAGCAGAATACCGACGAGGATAAGCCCTTGACCGCCTGTTCCGCTTAAGCGAATTTCCGCTCTATTGTCCATGATCAGCGGCCTCCTTCGGAAACCCTGGCTATCAACTCGTCATAGCTTTTGGTATATTCGGGCGCACTGCCTTTATACAACTCGCCAATAAGAAATTTGCCTTCAAGCTTATCCGCCTCGAGCTTCTCAGCGGCCTTAACGTTGACAGCATTATCTCTTAAAAATTTAAGCATCTCTGGGGCTGAACCCAGTTTGTTCCGCCGTCCATAGGATACCGGACAAATGGACACGGCTTCTACAAAGGAGAAGCCTTTGTTGCGGATAGAAGCACAGATTAGATTAATTAACAGCTTGGTATGGTAAACCGTACTCCGGCCAACATAAGTAGCCCCGGCACTCTTCGTCAGTTCACAGATGTCAAATACTCTTTCAAGATTGCCGTACGGTGCGGTGGTTGCATATTTACCGGTCGGTGTAAGCGGTGAATATTGCCCTCCTGTCATACCGTAAATATTATTATTGAATAATATGACATTAAGATCGATATTCCGCCTGGCAGCATGAATCAGATGATTGCCGCCGATTGCGGAGGCGTCACCGTCACCGGTTATTACAAAAACGTTTAAATCCGGTTTGGCAAGCTTGATACCCGTCGCGAAAGCCAAAGCCCTTCCATGGGTAGTGTGCAGAGTGTCAAAGTTCAAATATCCCGTTGCTCTTGAGGAACAGCCTATGCCGGAAACAAAAACCGTTTTCATCAGATCTATTTCGCTCTTATTAACGGCTTCCAGGATCGCTTTCATGACTATTCCGTTTCCGCAGCCGGGGCACCAGATATGAGGCAGGCGGTTCGTTCGCATTAATTGTTCAACATCTTTTAACATTTGCCGCAAACCTCCTTGACAGGCTCCACTATTTCCTGAGGTGTGATCAATTCGCCGTTGACTTTGTTGATCGCAAACAAGGTCTCCCTGTTAGCAACAAACTTTTGCACTTCACCATAGAGTTGACCATAGTTCATCTCCACTACAAAAACAGCCTTTTTATTTTTGCAGTACTCTGTTGTTGTTTCCTCAGAGAAAGGCCAGATTGTCTGCAACTGTAATAGACCGGCTTTGATATTCTGTTTTCTTAAAATCTCCAGCGCCTCTCGTGCGGAGCGGGCAGCACCGCCGAACGAGATTAAAAGATATTCCGCATCTTCGGTATGGTATGTCTTAAATAAATTTATTTCCTCAGAATAGGGTTTTAGTTTATTTACGAGCCGCGCGAGCAGATGCCCTACTACCTCTGGCTTTCCGGTTGGCCCGCCTTCCTGATCATGGTTCAGGCCGGTAACATGCCAGCGGTAACCAGTACCAAAGTCAGCCATTGCTGGGATGCCGGTTCCGTCATCATGGTAGGGCTTGTATTCTTCCGGTATTACTTTGGGTCGCTTGCGCTCGATAATTTCCATCTCACTGATATGCGGCAGAATAACCTTCTCCCGCATGTGTCCCACTGTTTCATCTAATAATAAAATTACTGGTGTCCGAAATTTTTCGGCAAAATTAAGAGCTTTTATAGTAAGTTCATACGTCTCCAGAACAGAAGCAGGTGATAAAGTAATTATCGCATGATCTCCGTGTGTTCCCCAGCGGGCTTGCATAACATCACCCTGGGCCGGTGAGGTAGGACCGCCCGTACTAGGCCCCAAACGCTGAACATTCACAATAACGCAGGGAATCTCCGCCATGGCAGCGAATCCTATATTCTCCTGTTTAAGAGAAAAGCCCGGACCGCTCGTTGCTGTAATAGCTTTCATACCGGTAAGTGATGCACCAAGAACAGCAGCCATTCCGGCTATTTCATCCTCCATTTGAATGAACTTACCGCCGACTGTCGGCAGCTTTTCTGCCATATATTCGGCAATCTCTGTCGAGGGTGTAATCGGATAACCGGCATAAAAACGGACCCCTGCATCAATGGCAGCCATTGAGCAGGCGTCATTCCCTTGTATAAGGAGTGCTTCATTGTGCTTAACCAAGTTGCTACGCTCCTATCTGTATACAATAATCAGGGCAGAGGCTCTCGCAAACACCGCAGCCAACACAAGCTTTGGCATTTATAATAACAACTTTGTCAAATTGGTCTTTAGCATAAACATCCTTGGGACAAAAATTATAACATATGCCGCATCCTTTACAGTTCTTATGATTAACTACAATTTCTACATCTTTGTCAGCAATCTTATTACTTGAAGGTTCGAGAGTGATAATGGAAGTGCCTATTTCTTCTGGTTCTGGCACATATACAG
>CAYWSF010000009.1:0-12039 GCA_964460725.1 uncultured Desulfosporosinus sp. | reverse complement strand
ATATGTGATGATCGGCTTACATCAGCTAAATACTAATGTTAAAGAGGCAATCCCTCTATCCCACGCCCACGCTTTATGCAAAGCGTAAATACAGATCCTCACACAACATCAGGCATGACTAATTATAACTTCCCTGAAAAACCATGTCTATAGACTTTGTTTCGTTATACAGAATACATTTTTTAACCCAAGCCATCCTGAAAGCATTATGATTTCACTCAGTTTCTTAAATTTTGCGATTCGTATCTAATATATCTCACCTGATCCTGACATTGAGCTAATTTTAGGGTCTTGGAATGTCTAGAAACGTCTGGAAACATCGGGAAATGTCTTGAAACATCTGGAAACGTCAGAAACGTCTTGAAATGTCTTGGAAAGAGTTTTCACGCAGTCTGACGCACTGTCTGACGTTTCTATTTCACGTTTCTTTTGTTATACTTAAAATTAATACTTGCAAATTTTTGGATACTTAAACATAATTAAAAATAAAAGTTTAGTGCAAACTCATTAAATATAACTTACATTAACTTACATTTATACATACATATAGAAATGTAGGATAAATGGTGCAGGTTGGGACGGCCCAGAATGTTCATATTTATATACCAAGCGAAGAAACACAGGAATTGAGGATGCTATGAAAAAAACTTATCTTTGGCTGAGTTCTCAAGAACTCAAACAAATGCTCCGCGGTTTATTGCAGTGGAACGATGTGGCAAACCGGGTCACTATATCTAAAAAAGGGATGCGGAAAATAGATGCAAGTATTTTAAAAAAACAATCAGCTCCCAACCAAGAAGTGCATCCGGCAAACGCTCCGGCAAATGATCTGCCAAAGGAAAAAGATACATCACCAAAGCGGCTTGAAGGGCGGGTTGTTATTTTGTTGTTGGGAAGTGTAGGCGTTTTAACCCTGTCTTCCTGGTTTTATTTTGTCATTTTTGCACAGTAATTTTATTTCGCTCTTCTTAATAATAGGATAACCGGAATGGGGCAGTCTTGGACTGGCCCCTTTTTAGTATAACAAAAAAGTTTAAAAAACCTTTGCATTATTACATGAAAATGGGTATTATAATAATAAGAAGGTCAGGGAAGGTCAAAAATGAAGATCCTGATATTATTTAAGGAAGAATTGATAGAACAAGGAGTACTTGATAATGGGGAATCTTGCGGATCGGATAGAAGAATATTTAAAACGAATTCTGGAACAAACGTCAGAGGGCTATGTTATTTTGCGTCGCAACGAGCTTGCAGGCGAATTTTCCTGTGTCCCATCCCAGATAAACTATGTCCTGGACACTCGTTTTACAGTGGACCAGGGCTATTTGGTGGAGAGTCGGCGAGGCGGCGGGGGATACCTGCGTATTATCCAGTTAGGCGGGGGACTTGAAGGGCAGTTTCAGCAAGTTATGCAGCAATTAATTGGTGATCAGCTTTCTCGTGAGCGGGCAATCGGCCTGGTGGATCGTTTATTAGAGGAAGGCCTGGTGACAATAAGGGAAGCAGAGCTTATAAAGTTTGTACTTTCTGGAAATGCATTGAGTGGAAAATTCAAGGATTGGGATATGCTGCGAGCGCAGTTAATGAAGTCTTTTTTGGTTACGCTCAGTCGGGAGGATTTGGAATAAAGGAGGAATTTATATGCTTTGCCAACACTGTCAACAGCAGGAGGCAATTGTACATTTATTAATAACTGAGAACGATAAGACCCGCGAGGTATACCTTTGTGAATCTTGCGCTAAAAAGAACCAACAATTTGGTTTTGTAAACCCGGCCGTGGTACCTGATTTTTTAAAAGCATTATTTGGATTTAAGCCAAGTTTAATAGAGGAACAACCATCTTCCGAGCAAACTTGTCCAAAATGCGGCATTACTTTCTCCAGGATAACTCAAGCCGGTAAATTAGGATGCAGTAAGTGTTACGAAACCTTCGAAACGCAGTTGGAATCTTTACTGCGCCGTGTGCATGGCAGAAGACAGAATGTTGGGAAGATTCCGGCAAGGCGCGGGGCGGCTATCAAAAGTCGTATGGAGTTAAATAAGCTAAAAGAGAAACTTCAACTTTTGGTTCAACAAGAAGCGTTTGAAGAAGCTGCCGTGGTTAGAGATAAGATTCGTGAACTTGAGCAAACGAAAGGAGAAGAAAACCATGACGCATAAAGAACTCCTCTCACGGCATAGTGCTTGGATGATTGAAACAGATTCTCCGGTCGTTATCAGCAGCCGGGTGCGTTTAGCCCGTAACCTTGAGGATTACCCCTTTCCGCATGCACTTGATCAGGAAAGTGCCGGTGAGATTGAAAAAATTGTTGCACAAGTTTTAACGGACGCAGAGGGAGAGCTTCGGTTGCGTTATATATCTTTATCAGAACTAAACAGCATCGAACAGCAAGTACTGATTGAAAAACACTTGATCAGCCCGGGTTTAACCGGAGCGACCGGGGCACGCGGCGTGGCTTTGGCAGAAGACCACCGCTATGCGGTGATGGTTAATGAAGAAGACCATGTTAGAATACAAGTACTTTTACCTGGGAATCAACTTTTCGAGACCTATCGCTTATCTACAGAATTAGACGATGTCATGGAAGCAAAGCTCGATTTTGCTTACCGGGAAAGTCAGGGGTATCTTACGGCGTGTCCTACCAATGTAGGAACAGGCCTCCGGGCTTCTGTTATGGTGCATTTACCCGGTTTGGTAATTATAAAGCAATTGCAGCAGGTTCTTGGCGCATTGACCCGTTTGGGTTTAGACATACGTGGGCTATATGGAGAGGGTTCTCAAGCTTGGGGGCACATGTTTCAAATCTCCAATCAAATTACGCTTGGTAAAAGCGAAGAGGATATCTTAAGTCATTTGGATGCGGTAACCGGACAAATTGCAGCGCATGAACTCAAGGCGCGGGAAGTCCTGCAAAAACAAACGCCAATGTTCTTGGAGGATAAGGTTTGGCGAGCACGCGGCGCCTTGCTAAACGCCCGACTGCTTTCTTCAGAAGACGCTATACGGTTATTGTCTTATGATCGTTTGGGGATAGATCTAGGCTTGTTACCCAAGATTAAAGAAAGCTCTACGGCATTAATTGTCGACACCCGTTCCGGTTGTTTGCAATACCTCCTTGGTCAGGAACTGGACCCTAAGCGGTTGGATGAGGAACGGGCCAGACTGGTTCGAAACATTATGAACGACAAGGTATAAATTGAAAGTTTGTGAATTAAGCATGAAAGGATGAAGAAATGATGAAGAGGCGATATACAGAGCGTGCAGAGAAAGTCTTGACAATAGCCCATAATGAGGCTAAACGGATGGGGCATCAGGTTGTGGGGACGGAACACATCTTGCTTGGTTTGATTCAAGAGGGCGAAGGAATCGCTGCACAAGCTTTAATTGGTATGGGTTTAGATCTTAATAAAATCCGTGGTCAAATTGAGCAAATGGTTGGAGTAGGACAGCCATATAGCGGAGAGGTCGGACTGACACCCCGGGTTAAAAGAGTCTTGCAATTGGCCAATGAAGAGACACATCGACAAGATGTAAATTATATTGGTACTGAACATTTACTTTTAGGATTAATCATGGAAGGCGAAGGAATCGCTGCCAGGATTTTAGCGAATCTTAACGTCAGTCCTGAGAGGGTATGGAAACAAGTGGTTAAACTTTTAGGTGTGGAATTAGATGAATCTGCCGCATCGCCGTCTAATTCCATGCCTTCTGCTAAAACTAACGGACAGGCTAATCCGTCGGCTCTTAATGAATATGGGCGTGACCTTACTTTTCAGGCTCGGGAAGGGCGTCTGGATCCGGTAATTGGGCGGGAAAAAGAGATAGAACGAGTTATTCAGGTCCTAAGCCGCCGCACAAAAAATAATCCGGCCCTGATCGGGGAGCCTGGTGTCGGTAAAACAGCCATTGCCGAAGGATTAGCGCAGGCGATTATTAACAATAAAGTACCGGAAATACTGGTTAACAAACGTGTTATTAGTTTAGATCTTTCGGCTTTGGTTGCCGGAAGTAAATACCGGGGTGAATTTGAAGAGCGTTTAAAGAAAGTCATGGAAGAGATCAAGACGGATGGAAACGTCATTATCTTTATTGATGAATTGCATACTTTAATCGGAGCAGGAGCTGCCGAAGGTGCGATTGATGCGGCAAACATGCTGAAACCTGCTCTGGCAAGAGGAGAGCTTCAATGTATTGGCGCGACAACTTTAGACGAATACCGCAAGTATATTGAGAAAGATTCAGCATTAGAGCGCCGTTTCCAACCGATTACGGTAGGTGAACCAACTAAAGAGGAAACAGTTTTGATTCTTCGTGGTTTGCGGGATCGTTACGAAGCGCATCACCTGGTAAAGATTTCGGATGAGGCACTCGAGGCTGCTGCCCGACTTTCCGATCGTTTTATTTCAGACCGCTTTTTACCTGATAAGGCCATAGACTTGATGGATGAAGCTTCTTCACGTGTTCACCTGGCCAGTTTTACCGCGCCGCCGGATTTGAAATCACTTGAAGAAGAAATTGAACGTTTAAAGAAAGAAAAGGAAGCTGCCGTCTCCAGCCAGGAGTTTGAGAAAGCAGCACAAATCCGCGATCAGGAACAGAAACTGCGGGTTGACCTTGCTGAACAACGTGAGGTATGGAAGAACAAACGCAACGAAGAAAATACAGTGGTCACAGAGGATGATATAGCCAATATTGTCGCTAACTGGACTGGAATACCGGTTGAAAAAATGGCAATGGAAGAAAGTGAACGACTCCTGCGTCTGGAGGAAATTTTGCACCAAAGGATTATCGGTCAGGATGAAGCGGTTTCGTCTGTAGCCAAGGCCGTGCGGCGTGCGCGGGCAGGGTTAAAAGATCCGAAACGCCCGATTGGTTCTTTCATCTTTCTTGGACCGACCGGCGTGGGGAAAACTGAGTTGGGCCGGGCCTTGGCAGAGGCCATGTTTGGTGATGAAAAGGCTTTGATTCGTATTGACATGTCGGAATATATGGAAAAGCACGCGGTTTCACGGCTTGTAGGAGCACCGCCAGGATATATCGGGCATGATGAAGGCGGTCAATTAACTGAAGCAGTACGGCGTAAACCATATAGTGTAGTTTTGCTGGACGAAATTGAAAAGGCCCACCATGAAGTGTTTAATATTTTACTCCAAGTGCTTGAAGACGGTCGGTTAACGGACACCAAAGGAAGGGTCGTTGATTTCAGAAACACGGTAATAATTATGACGTCAAATGTAGGCTCTTCCTTCCTGAGGAAGGAAACCATGGGATTTGCCGCAAATCAAGATGAAAAGGCGGATTATAAGAAAATGCGCGGACATGTTATGGATGAGCTCAAACGTACTTTTAATCCGGAATTTTTAAACCGTGTCGACGAGATTGTCGTATTCCATGCTCTCCAGGAGGAACACTTAGGAAAAATCACAGAAATATTGATGGGTCAGGTCAGCCGCCGCTTACTGGAGCAGGGCTTGCAGCTTCAGGTTGAAAATAGTGCCATCGAATTAATTGCTAAAGAGGGAAATGATCCAACTTTTGGAGCACGTCCGCTGCGGCGGGCCATTCAACGCTTAATTGAAGATGCTCTATCTGAAAAAATCCTGGAAGGTGAATTTGCAACCGGTGATCAAATTAGTGTGGAAGCAGGGGATGGAAAAATGCAGTTTCACAAGAAGCAATTGGATTTAGTGAAAGCATAATTACAATCTTATAACTGCAATCCTATGATACAACCTATAATAATATTTATAATACAACCCTATAATATAGCCCTTAATAAAACCCTTAATGGGAGGAAGCATTTTTTGCTTCCTCCCGCTATGCGCCAAAGAACTGGAAAAAGAAATTACGACAATAAAAGAGTAAGATTCCTGATTGCGGATTGGAATGGAGCGGACTATGAAAAGTAAGGTGATTTATCGGTGTTCAAATTGCGGCTTTGAAAGTCCAAAATGGATGGGAAGATGTCAACGATGTGAGGAATGGAATACATTTGAAGAGTTAGAGAATCGACCGAAAACAACATTTTCATCCGGTAAGAGAAAGATTTCTGTGAAGCGGTTATCGGAGATTTTAACCGGAAATAGTGATCGAATTGTAACCGCTATAAGTGAATTCAACCGCGTTCTAGGCGGCGGTATAGTTAAAGATTCCATCATTATCCTGACAGCAAGACCGGGAGCCGGAAAATCAACTTTGCTTTTACAAGTGGCTGATGATGTTGCCAAGCAGGGTTACAAGGTTTTATATGCAACGGCTGAAGAGAGTGATAGTCAAATAAAAAACCGGGCGGATCGGATTCTCAATGGATACAATCGTAACATCTGGATATGCTCTGATACGAGTCTGAACCATGTTTTGGCTTCAATTGAGCAGTTGGATCCGGATCTGATTATTATTGACAGCATTCAAACTTTTGCCTTGGAAGAACATAATTCCCGTCCAGGCTCACCGATCCAAACGATGGAGTGTGCCAACGAACTCTTAAAAACTGCCAAAAATAACAGTCGCCCCAGAGCGGTGATCATAGTCGGGCAAATGACCAAAGATGATGAGATTGCCGGTCTGCGCGCCTTAGAACATTTGGTCGATGCCGTATTGATTCTCAGCGGGGAAAATGGCGAGGAATTGAGGGGAGCTTGGTGTTCTAAGAATCGCTTTGGCAGTACAGGAGAAATGGGATTTTTTTCGATGACAGAACGAGGAATGATCTCGATTGATAATCCGTCGGAGTTTTTCATGACGCAAAGAGAAGAGGGACAAAAGGTTTCCGGCAGTGCCTTAACTGTGATCAAAGAAGGGACACGGCCAATTATTGTGGAAGTTGAAAGTCTGGTATCGAAATCGTTTACTCCTTATCCGGCAAGAATCGCCGAGTGCCTGCGGCGGGATCAATTAAACACCCTGATATCTATCCTGGAGCAAAGAGGAAAGATTAACCTTTACGATAAAAATGTAGTTATTAAAACGACAGGCGGGCTTCAACTCAAGGAGCAATCCGTAAGTTTAGCAGTGATCATGTCGATTGTTTCATCTGTGAAAGATCAGGCGATTCCTAATGATACTGTGTTTGTGGCTGATGTAGGATTGACCGGCGAACTGAAAAAAGTACCTGCTCTGGAATTAAGAATGCGGGAAATCGACAGAATGGGGTTTAAACGAGCCTACATAGCAAAAAATACGTTAAAGAGTGCTAAGAGATTTCATAATCTTGAAATTATCGAATTAAACACTTTGGCTGATGTTATTTTGGATTTAAACATGAAAGTTGCAGGCAGTTGATCAACGGGACCAGGTCATGTAATATACATATTGTTGCCAAGAGATTATTGCCAGGAGACTACTGCAAAAGTGGTTTTTCTGAAAATTGGTGTCGAGGGGAAGCGAGGGGACGGTTTTTTGCTTCTCTAAAACGGTCACAAAAAATTCGAATTGTAAAAGTGATGTAAAAGTGATGTAAAAGTTATTTAAAAGTTGGGAGAGTAATAATGGAAAAGGTTAGAGTAAGATTTGCTCCCAGTCCTACAGGGTATTTACATATCGGGGGAGCAAGGACAGCCTTGTACAATTGGTTGTTCGCCAGAAAACATAACGGGAAATTAATCCTGCGTATTGAGGATACAGATACAGAACGACTGAAAGAAGATTCTATCAGCCAAATCCTCGACAGCCTGAAATGGCTGGGGATTGACTGGGATGAGGGACCGGAAAAAGGGGGTGAATACGGCCCTTATTATCAATCCCAGCGACAAGAACTTTACGCTCAAGCCGCCCAAACCTTAATTCGGGGAAACAAGGCTTACCACTGTTTTTGCAGCATGGAAGAGGTAGCTGAGCAACGGCAAAAGCAACGGCAAGAGGGTGCCATTATTCGTTATCAAGGGAAATGCCGCAACTTATCTCCTGAGGAAGTTCAAGACCGGCTGAAGCAGGGGCACTCCTCGGTGATCCGGATTAAAGTACCGGACACAGGCCAAGTTGTGGTTGAGGATATTATCAGAGGAACCGTCAGCTTTGAAGCTGAGCAGCTGGATGATTTTATTATTATGAAATCGAATCATACCCCGACCTATAATTTCGCTTGTGTCGTTGATGATAATGCCATGGAGATCAGTCATATTATCCGGGCTGAGGAGCATTTATCCAATACACCCAAGCAGTATCTGATTTATCGGGCTTTGGGCTATAAGATTCCGGCATTTGCACATCTATCGATGATTTTAGCACCAGATCGCAGTAAGTTAAGCAAAAGACACGGCGCAACTGCTGTCGGTGAATTCCAAGAGATGGGTTGTCTACCGGAAGCTTTAGTGAATTATTTGACTTTGCTGGGATGGTCTCCGCCGGAGGCGCAAAGTGAAATATTTTCTCCGGAGCAGAGTATTTCATCTTTTTCACTTGAAAAGGTATCCAAAACGGCTGCGGTGTATGACGTTCAGAAATTGATTTGGCTTAATGGACAATATATGACATCTTATGATCTGGATAGGTTGACATCCCTTGCTATACCATTTCTCGTTCAAGCCGGTTTGATCAGCAGCTCTGAGGTTGAAGAAAAGCGAGCCTACATTCGTGACATCGTAAATATTGTGAGGGAAAGAGTAAGGACTTTGGCAGAACTGGCGGAAGCGAGCCGTTACTTCTTTCAAGATATTGAGGGCTATGTGCAAAAGGGGCTGGAAAAATATTTTATTAAACAAGTTGGCGTGGCAGATTTGCTTTTAAAGGGCAGAGAGTGTCTGAGTGCTTTAGATCACTTTGACGCAGAGAGCACGGAAAGCGCCTATCGCAAGTTGATGGAAGAACTCAAGATTAAAGGCGGCCTGATTATTCATCCGACAAGATTAGCCTTAACCGGCCGTACCGCCAGCCCCGGTTTATTTGACGTCATGGCTATGCTGGGAAAAAAGAAATGTTTAGAACGTATGGAGCAGGCAATTAAGTTTATCAAGGAAAATCAAGCAAAATAATTTTTAAAAAGACTAGCTTATTAGTCGAAAAAGGATTATAATCTATGATGTTAGTTATGTGGCCCCATGGTCAAGCGGTTCAAGACGTCGCCCTCTCACGGCGAAAACAGGGGTTCGATTCCCCTTGGGGCTACCAATAGTATAATAAGATTAACAATTCACTATTTAGTTTAGAAACAATGCTTGGTAATTTATTAATGGTAGTGCAAAGAGAGCTCGTTTTGGAGCTCTCTTTTTATTCCCGTCAGATTAACGTCAATTCCTGCAGCTATCACTTGATCCCTCTTTCAAGGGCTGTTCTTTTTCGTTTTCTGAATACCGGATATTCATAATCAAAGCAAAGGTGATGGTTCCATAAGCTACAAAACTACGTAAGTATTCGCCAAGGGCCACATTATTGAAAATATTTTGCCCGGCATGCGGGGACACGATAAATAGGGAATGGAAAAGAAATAATCCTATGAAAGCATTTTTAATACTGGCTTTTTTAATAGTTGCACCACCGGCAAGGAGTGCCGCGCAGAAAAAAATGTCTGAATTGAGATGAGCCGTATAAACATTTAACATGCCAATATTTTGCAAGAAAAACATTTGCCCGGCGCAGGCCAGGAGCAGAGAGATGATCATCGCTTTGATTCTCACCCGGTCAGTATTTATACCCAGGTTCTCTGCCTTTTGCCCGCTTTCCCCGACGGCCTTGAATTGTTTCCCTAAGCGCGTATTTAAAATATAATGGACCAACAAGGCAAACAGCAGGACAATGAGAATCATAAATAACGGCAATTTGATTCCGCCTAATTCCAGAACAAGAAAATTATCGAAAATGTTCCGGTAAGGTTCCAGATCAACCATATTCCGCACACCGATTTTTCTGGAAAGTAAGATTTCTTCATTGTGAACCGGCAAAATCGTTCCATAACAAACAAGAAAGACAAATTGATAAATACTGGTTGCCAGAAAACCGATAATAATGGTAGTAATCATTTCTTTACCTTTGACCATATTTAAACAAATTCCAATGATGTAACCTAATATAACACTTAGCAGGCTGCCGATGGCCGCAGCCAAGAAAAAACCCGGATAACCGCCGATTTTCCAATCTAAAACCACTAAGTAACCCACTTGAGCGGCGATGGCGCCAACCGTAATCGCAAAATTAAGCCCCATACCGGCTACCACAGGAATAATTAAGGCCAGAACCAAAATGCCGTCGCGAATAAACCGAATAATAACCTCATTCAAAACAAAGGATAAACTCATTTGGGAAAAAACGTAGCCGAAGAACGATAGTAAAATGAACAAGAGAGGGACGACATTAATTTTGCGCATTTTTTCTTATCCCCCCGAATAAAAGTGCGTATAAAATAATTAGGTTGGTAATGATCATCCTGCTGAGTTCTGCAAATTCAGGGATTAGTATTTCATTGGCAACCGGGCCGGACAAAACATAGATGGTCTGAAAAAGATACGTTCCAATAATGACCTGTCCGATGGAGGTTCTGCGCCCACTGCTTCCCCCAATAAGGATTGCTGAAGCTGCCGGGAAAGCCATCATCAAGGGCGCCGTGTATAACTCGACAAATCCAAAACTTTGCGCATAGACACAGATCCCAATGGCGCCCAGTACGGTTGACAATATAATCGCGATGCTCCTCGTTTTAAAAACATTGATTCCTGACAAATGGGCAAAGGTTTCATTTTCACCTACTACCTGCATAGCCCTGCCTAATTTAGTCCTGTTAAAGGCATAAACCAGCAAGCAAAGCAGAAGAAAAAAAGCCAGCATGCCGAGAGGAATTTTTATACCGCCGATTTCCATGACCCAGAGATGATTTAGAATTTTTTCAAAATAATTGCCTAAGCCAATTGTAAGCCGCATCCCCTTCCCGCCAATCGGCCAAAGCATGGCCGGGTTTGTAAAAGGAGCCACTGCCCAAAAGAGGCACATTAAAGAAATAAAGGAAAAACCGATGAAGGTGGAGGCAATTTCTTCTCTGCCTTTGACGCGATTCAATAGGCAGGCATAGAAATAGCCGAGAATGCTGCCGAAGAACAGAGAGAATAATAAGGCCATAGCAAAGCCGCTGAAACCGGTCATTTGGTAATTAATAGCCAGGCACATTCCTAAGAGACCGGCTACTATCCCGACAGGTAAGCCAAAGTTAATACCGACTCCTGTGTTCAACATAGGTACTAACGAGAGTACTAAAACACCGTTCATCGCCAAACGAACCAGTGAATCGCCTAATAATACTTTCAAAGGAATCTGGAGATAAAGAGCCATCGCTAACAGAATTAAAAGAAACATTCCGATAATAAATTGTGGTGTGCGGCGTTTAAAGGTCATTTTCTCTCACCTCTTTCCTGATCCCGGAAAAAGCCAAGGCAAATTCCTTATCCGCGCTGTCGGGAGCAAGAATGGCGCTTACTCTCCCCTCGTAGAGCACTACAATTCGATCGCAGATTCTTTTTAATTCATCTAATTCACTGGAAGCGATTATTATAGTATTACCGTTAATTTCATTTCTTGTAACCAACATATCCAAGACGATTTCTTTGGCACCTAAGTCAATACCACGAGTCGGTTCCGCGATAAACAGAATATCAGGATCAATAGCTAAGGTGCGGGCAATACATATTTTTTGTTGATTACCGCCACTCAATTCCTCAACCTTCTGTTGGAGGTTTTTACATTTCACCTGAAATTGTTGAATACAAGTTTGAACATAGGCAATTGCTTTATTTCTTGAAAGCCAGCTTAACGCTTTACAAAAAAACGGAATTAGAAAGGAGTTGTTTACCTGCATAGCTGTAACAATAATGTTGTCCAAAATGCTATGCTTCAAAAGGAGTCCCATGGTACTTCGATCCTCGGGAATAAAACCAACTCCGTGGGCAATAATTTCGGAAATCTGTCGACCGTTTAATTCTTGACCTTTCAGCTTAACTTTCCCGGCTGTTGGGTAAAGCCCCATCACTCCATTTCCAACCGCCAATTTGCCGTGTCCGGAAAGGCTGGTAATTCCGAGAATCTCTCCTTGGTAGACGGTAAGATCCAAATTATTCAAC
>CAYWSF010000008.1:8380-19378 GCA_964460725.1 uncultured Desulfosporosinus sp. | reverse complement strand
AACACCTGTGATAAAACCGGTTCCTACCGGGTCTATCTTAGCGACCACAATCCCTTTTCCTGCCCGGCCCTGAACTTTATATTCCTTCAACGACGTGCGTTTTACAAAACCGCGTTCCGTAACCGTCACTAAATCGCCCAAAGGTTCACCCAACGGATTTTCTTCTGAATCGCTCAGCAGCAGAGCATCGACAATCCAATCTCCCTTTCCTAAAGCCATCCCTTTGACACCGCGTGCTTTACGACCCATCGGATTGATATCCGTTTCCCTACACCTGATGGCTAATCCCTGATGAGAAACAAGCAACAATTCCCCATAGTTATCACTTTGATTATCGCTTTGGTTACTGTAGTTATCAATTTGGGCATCACTTTGGGCATCATTCTGGTTATCATTCTGGTTACCGCTCTGAGTTTCGCTTTGGTTATCACTTAATAACACCTTGACCACCGCATCGCCTTCTTTAAGCCCGATCGCCTCTACAGAGCGAACATTTACAAAATCACTTACCGCACTGCGCATGACCTGTCCTAACTTTGTGACAAACACAAAGAATAAAGCCTCAGCCTCTGGCGGTTCCTTGAGCGGAAGAGTAGAGACAATTTTGTCTTCAAAAGGCAAGGGGAACAAATTGGTTATTGTGCCTCCCTTATCTTGATTCCTTGCTTCAGGAACGGTCTTAGACTTAATACTGTAGAATTTTCCGTTTTGAGTGAAGAAATAAAGCGTATCGTTATCGCTGCAAGTGAGCCGCTCCGCCAAAGTATCACCATCTTTGAAAGAACAAATTAGGGCTCTCCCTTTTCTTCTCTTGGTTGGGAGAGGCATCCTTTTTATAAACCCATTGGTTGTGAGCAGTACTTCGATCGGATTTTCCGGTTCGGCAAAGAAACTGAGATCAAGATCGAGTTGGTCCCTCATTTCCTCCGGCAGAATGAGGGTGCGCCGGTCATCACCGTGCTTATCGGCAATTTCTCTCAGTTCCTTCTTGATAATGCCGTAAACTTTATTAACATCCGCCAGGATCCCTTCTAACTCTGCAATCAGTTTTAACACGTCGGCATGTTCTTTTTTAATCCCGTTCAATTCAATGTTTGTTAAGTTCTGCAGTTTCATATCTAAAATAGCCTGCGCTTGGATCTCTGACAGTTCAAAGCGGGTCATAAGTGCCGCCTTGGCCAGCTTTGGGGTCTTGCTGGCCCGAATCAGGGCAATCACTTCATCAAGGTTATTAATAGCAATGACTAACCCTTCCAGAATGTGCGCTTTTAAGCGGGCCTTTTCTAAATCAAATTCCGTCCGTTTGGTAACAACAATTCTGCGATGCTCAATAAATGCCGCGTTAATCTCTCTGAGCCCCAGGATCTTCGGAGTACCTTCGGCAGTAATCACCAGGTTGATTATTCCAAAGGTCTCTTCTAACTGGGTATGTTTATAAAGCAGACGTAAAATGTTCTGTACATCAACATCTTTGCGGCATTCCACGACCAGGCGGATTCCCTCCCGATCGGATTCATCCCGCACTTCGCTTATCCCTTCAATTTTACCCGCGTCTGACAGGGTCTCAATCTTAGCCGCCAGGGTTGATTTGTTAACCTGATAAGGAATCTCAGTAATCACAATTAAGCTTTTGCCATTTTTAGTCGGTTCGATTATTGCCTTCCCACGCATAGTTACTTTGCCGCGTCCGGTTTTATAGGCATTGACAATACCTTCCGTACCGATTATTAAGCCACCGGTGGGGAAGTCCGGACCAATCACCTTTTCCATAAGCGCCTCAACGGTGATCTGCGGATTATCTATTTGCAGAATCACACCGCTTACGACTTCCAGCAAATTATGGGGAGGCATATTCGACATCATGCCAACGGCGATGCCCGACCCGCCGTTGACTAAAATGTTCGGAAAAGGGCTGGGGAGGACGACCGGTTCTTTCAGCCGTTGATCATAGTTTTCCGTAAAAAGAACCGTATTTTTCTCGATATCCTCAGTCATCAGCTGGGCTAAATGCGTCATTCTCATTTCTGTGTAACGCATGGCAGCCGCACTGTCGCCATCAATGGAGCCGAAATTCCCTTGGCCATCCACCATGGGATATCTGGTTGCCCAAGGCTGTGCCATGCGCACTGCGGCATCATAAATTGAGGAGTCCCCATGCGGATGATATTTCCCCATACAGTCCCCCACCAAGCGGGCAGACTTACTATATGGCTTATCCATATGCATGCCAATCTCATCCATGGAATAAAGAATTCTGCGATGAACCGGCTTCAGGCCATCCCGGACATCGGGAACAGCCCGCTGCAAAATCACATGTTTAGAATAGCCCAGGAACGCTTCCGGTAAGACTTCCTCGAGCGGACGCTGCATAATATTATCTTCCTTAATACTCATCGGTAACTATACCTCCAAACTCAACTACCAAACTGAACTACCGAGCTCCACATCGAACCCCAACTCCGAACTCTAACTCTGGACCCCAACTCTGGACCCCAACTCCATGCCTTTACCCAAAATTCAAACTATGCACTTTTTATTCTGCACCCAACTCTGCACTCCAACCCCGCACTTTAACTACCGGACCTTAACTCATAATCCCACGTCCTAAGCCCTACCGTACCTCTTCGAGGACTTCGTCTACTTCTACTTCTTCCTCCAAATCCCACTTCCTAAACTTTACCCCCTAGCTCTACCGATCATCATCCGTAAAAACAATATTCGCCATCAAGAAATCCCGCCGCGGCTCTACCAGTTCACTCATGAGGATTTTGAGCTTGCGTTCTGCTTCCAAAATATCATCGATCGTCACTTGAATCATGCGTCGCGTGGCGGGATTCAGGGTTGTTTCCCAAAGTTGCTCCGGATTCATTTCACCCAGTCCTTTAAAACGGGAAACCTTCGCCGTTTTCCCTAATTCCTTGAGTGTGGTCTTTAATTCCTGTTCGTTAAATGCATAGCGGATAATTTTGCCTCGTTCCTTCTCAATTTTATACAACGGAGATTGCGCAATATACACCCGCCCGCTCAAAATCAAGGGTTTCATATATCGATAGAAAAAAGTCAGCAACAGACAGCGGATGTGTGCCCCATCAATGTCCGCATCCGTCATAATACAAACCCGGGCATAATTCCCCTTTTCTACATCAAACTCTTTCCCGATCCCTGACCCAATGGCTGTGATAATACTCCGGATTTCTTCATTGCCCAAGACCTTATCGATCTTGGCTCGGTAGGTATTAATCACCTTTCCCCGCAAAGGAAGAATGGCCTGGAAGCGCCGATCCCGCCCCATTTTGGCCGAACCACCGGCACTGTCCCCTTCAACCAGGAAAAGTTCATTGCGTGATTTATCCCTGCCGCTGCAGGCCGCCAGTTTCCCACTGAGCGCTTTAACCTCGGCATCGCGTGCTTTCTTTTTCAGCTCTTTGGCTTTCCGGGCCGCCAGCCTAAGGGTGCAGGTCATTAACGCCCGATTGATTACGTCTTTAGCGATCGCCGGATATTTTTCAAAAAATTGACTTAACCCTTCATAGGCCACCGACTGTACTATTCCCTCAACTTCCATATTAGTGAATTTCGTCTTGGTCTGTCCTTCGAATTGTGGATTTTTTACCTTAAGTGATAATATACACGTCAAGCCGTCTTTCAGGTCCTCCCTGATCAGGCTCTCCCCCTTCTTAAAGAGATTATTTTTGCGTCCATAACTATTCAGGACTTTGGCTAACGCAGTTCGCAAGCCCGTTTCGTGAGTTCCGCCCTCCTCGGTGGGAATATTGTTGACATATGAATACAGCGCCTCATCATCACCATCGTTATACTGAATAGCACACTCGACAATCACATCATCTTTTTCGCCCTTAAAATAGATTGCGTTTTTCTGTACAGGCGCTGCACTTGCTAATTGGTTTAAATATTCAACAAAACCGATTAGACCGTTTTTGGAAAAGAAGGTTTCTGACTTTGTTTCGCCCCGCAAGTCTGTAAGAACAATAGTAAGTCCGTTATTAAGAAACGACAGCTCCAATAACCGGCTTCTGAGCGAATCATATTTGAAAACTGGATCTTTAAAAATAAGCGGATCCGGTTTGAACACGACGCTTGTTCCTGTCCCTTTGCTTTTTTTCTTAATAATCTGCAAATCCGACTTGAGCTGACCGCCGTTAATATACTCAACCTGATAAAGTTTTCCCTCCCGTTTGATGTTCACTGTCAAATAGACAGACAAGGCGTTGACCACACTGGCGCCGACGCCATGCAAACCGCCGGCTGTTTTATACGTATCCCCGCCGAATTTTCCGCCAGCATGCAGCGTCTCAAAAGCTAAACGCACAGCCGGGATTTTCTTAACCGGATGGATATCCACCGGAATTCCACGCCCGTTGTCCTCAATCCTTATTGAGCCATCTATATTAATCGTCACGGCGATTTGGTCACAAAAACCGGCCCCCGCTTCGTCAATTGCATTATCGATAATTTCATGGGCAAGGTGGTGCAGCCCCCTGCTCCCCGTTGAACCAATATACATACCCGGCCGTTTGCGAACGGCTTCCAATCCCTCAAGCACCTGGATAGATTCTGCATTATATTGCGCAGCTGAATGTTGCCTAGCCGACAAAAACAGTTCACCCCTTTAAAAAATTTACCATTACTAATTAATTATTGTATTAATATCCATCATCGCCTGCTCCGCCCTATTATACCGGAAAGCGTATTGGCTCGTTACACATCATAATCATTTATAATCATGTTTTAACTTGCTGCATTATCCGGAATACACATTGATAGTAAAAAGTACAATTTTTTAGCATTAAGGTACATTCCCAGCAATCTTTCCATAATTTAATATAGGAAGAAAGAAGGGATTGCATGAATGAAAATTTATCATCT
Organism: uncultured Desulfosporosinus sp.; assembly: GCA_964460725.1. GTDB lineage: Bacteria > Bacillota > Desulfitobacteriia > Desulfitobacteriales > Desulfitobacteriaceae > Desulfosporosinus. The sequence continues at coordinate 14,491 of CAYWSF010000008.1, read as the reverse complement.
GGGTCAAAGCCTTGTGAACCTGCCGAATATCAATCTTCTAAAACACCTTTAAGTTTAGGCGTTTCCATTTATACCCCGGTTAGTTCGGTACCGGGAAGCTCTTCGTTTTTCTTCTTACAACCATTGTTTACAGGAAAAGTATTTGCTTCAGTAGGTATTCTCATCGCAGTCCAACTTTTCCTTTTTTTTGCTGCACGTTTTTTTGGGCGCGAGTCTGAACCGTTTCAAAAAAGCCCTATTTTTTTGCCCGGCCAGGCTGTACAGGTGTCTTTTGATGATTTACGGAATTTTTTAGGTGTTAATATCCGACCTGCTGCCGACACATCCCCCTCTGCGACAGGGCAAGCTGTTACATCCCCTTCTGCGACTGAGCAAACTATTCCCGGGACAATTTCACAGGCACTACCGGAAATTCCTCTGGTATTAGCGTTATCCGTCTACGGTCCTTTTACTAATAAACCTTATACTCCGTCTGTTTTTCTGCAATTTCCTTTGTTTACTTTTCCTAACCTGCGTGGAACCTTGCCGGTATTAATATTAGAACTTCTTACCACCATTTTTGTCCGGTCAGTCGTTCCGCCGGAAACAACCGGTGCCAAGCCGTCACCGACTCAGCTTAATTAAGACCCTCATGGCTCTTATGATTATTTATTTCTTCGACGCCATACTACAATACTACACTAAATAACCTCTATATCTAAATCTGTTCTTTTGAACTGACTGTAATAAAGCTCTGCGTAAAAACCGTTCTGAGCTAAAAGTTCAAGATGATTTCCCATCTCAATAATATTCCCTTTGTTCATCACTAGGATCATATCTGCATTTCGGATCGTAGAAAGCCTATGCGCAATGACAAAACTTGTTCTTCCTTTCATCAATTCATTCATAGCGCGTTGGATATAGACTTCCGTTCGCGAGTCAACACTGCTTGTAGCTTCATCAAGAATTAAAATGGCCGGATCAGCCAGAATTGCCCGCGCAATGGTGAGCAGTTGTTTTTGACCGCGGGAAATATTTGAGGCTTCCTCATTTAAAATTGTCTTATAGCCATCAGGCAGGGTTTTAATGAAATGATCGGCATGAGCAGCTCTAGCTGCTTGCATAACCTCTTCTTCCGCAGCTCCTTCACACCCATAAGCAATGTTTTTCATTATCGTACCATTAAAAAGCCAGGTATCCTGAAGCACCATACCAAATAAACTGCGCAAAGCACCACGTTTGATATCTGTGATATCAACGCCGTCGATCGTGATTTTGCCAGCATTCAGTTCATAAAAACGCATCAGCAGATTTACCAGCGTCGTTTTACCCGCACCGGTTGGTCCGACAATAGCGATTGTCTGACCCTGTTTAACGTCAATATTCAGGTTCTTGATCAGTGGTTTTTCTTCATCATAGCTGAAATCCACATTTTTAAATCTAACTTCCCCTTTGGGGAATGCAATTACTTTTGCATCAGCACGATCCGGTAACTCTTCAATCTCATCCAGCAGCTCAAATACACGTTCCGCTGAAGCAATAGTCGATTGAATAATATTCACTATATTAGCAGTTTGAATAATCGGCATAGTGAATTGTCTTGAATATTGAACAAATGCTAAAATATCACCAATCGTAATCATCCCCCTGGTTGCAAAAATGCCGCCGACGACACAGACAATTACATACCCTAAACTACTGACAAATCTCATTAAAGGCATGATGATACCGGATATAAACTGTGCTTTATACCCGGCCGTATAAAGTTGCGCATTAATTTCCTTAAATGTTTCGATCGCTTCATCCTCACGGCTGTAAGCTTTAATAATTTTATGCCCGGTGAACATTTCTTCAACATGACCATTAAGTTCACCCAATGATTTTTGCTGGGCAGCAAATAATTTTCGCGAACGTTTGGCAAAATTCATAGTTACCAAGACATACAGGGGCAAGGTTAAAATAACAATCAAGGTTAATAGTGGGCTAATAGAGAGCATCATGACCACAACACCCACAATAGTTACAAGCGCAGTAACCAATTGGGTCAAACTTTGCTGCAGTGTAGCAGAAATATTATCAAAGTCGTTGATCACCCGGCTCAAAATTTCGCCATGTGTTCTGGCATCGAAGAACTTGAGCGGCAAGCGGGAAAGCTTCTCATTCACTTCCTTGCGCATATTATAAACCGTTTTTTGGGCAACTCCTGCCATAATGAATTGTTGCAGATAACTAAACAGCGCACTAAAAAGATATAACCCGATCAGAAGCAGGATAATCTGAGCAATATAGCGGAAATCCATGCTGGGAATAGGCTGATGCATCTGCAGAGCTGTCATTTTAGCTGTGACACCTTCACTAATCTTAGTAATGCCCATGCCCATGATTTTGGGGCCAAGAATACTAAAAGTTGTGCTCATAATTGCAAATACAAACACTGCCATAAATTTAGTTTTCTGCGGTTTTAAATAAGAAAGTAGCCTGAAAAAGGTTCCTTTGAAGTCCTTGGCTTTTTCGACCGGTTTTGCCAGGGACCTAACAGGCCCCCCGCCTCTGCCAAAGCCTTTTTGGGGCTTTTCAAATTTGCGTTCTTCACTCACGCTGATTCCTCCTCGGAAAGCTGGGAAGCCACGATTTCGCGATATACCTTACAAGTATTTAACAGTTCTTTATGCTTTCCAATGCCTGCGATCTGGCCATCATCCAAGACGATAATCTGATCGGCATCCCGGACCGTGGACACACTTTGCGCAATCAGAAAAACTGCAGCATCAGCAGTTTCAGGTTTAAGAGCTGCCCGTAGCTTGGCATCTGTTTTAAAATCCAGAGCAGAAAAACTATCATCAAAAATATAGATGGCCACTTTTCTTACTAAGGCACGGGCGATTGCCAGACGCTGCTTCTGACCACCGGAAATATTAGTTCCTCCCTGGGCAATCAGGTGATCAAAACCCGCTTCCAGCTCGGAGATAAACTCTGTTGCCTGGGCAACCTGAGCGGCATGCTCAATCTCTTGCATGGTAGCACTTTTTTGCCCATATCTTATATTTTCGGCGATCGTATCCGAAAAAAGCACGCTGTTTTGCGGCACAAAGCCAATCTTTGCGCGCAGCATTTTTTGACTCATTTCTCGAACATCGACCCCATCCACTAAGACACGGCCGCTTTCAACATCATAGAAGCGGATAATTAAATTTATTAAAGTGGATTTACCAGAACCGGTCCCGCCAATAATTGCTGTTAGTTCACCAGGGTTTGCGCGGAAGGAGATATTTTTAAGGGCCGGTTGTTCTGCGCCCGGGTAACGGAAAGAAACCTGATCAAATTCAACTGTCCCTCGATTGCTATGCGGTATTTTTGGTTGTTGGGGGTCAATAATGTCCGGATTTGTATTCAGTATTTCATTGATTCTAGCGGCTGAAACCTGTGCGCGCGGTACTGTAACAAATAACATTACCATCATAAGTAACGAGAATAATATCTGCGAAGTATATTGAATAAAGGCTAAAAGTGCTCCAATCTGCATTTCTCCGGCATTTATTCTCAGAGCACCAAACCAAATGAGCGCCACAGTAGTTAAGTTCATAAACAGCATCATGGCCGGCATTAATACTGCCATAATCATATTAATCTTAATGGCGTTATCTCTCAGATCCGCGTTAGCCTCATCAAAGCGTACTTTTTCTTTCTCTATCCGATTAAAGGCACGTATCACTCTGATTCCAGTGAGACTTTCCCGCAAAACAAGATTCAATTTATCAATTTTCTCCTGCATTACCCGGAATAAAGGCAGACTCTTTCTCATGGTGAACCCAATGACAATGAACAAGATAGGTATTGTCACCAATAGTACCCATGCCAAAGAGGTATCTTGCTGCAAAGCCATAATCACGCCGCCGATACAAGTTAAAGGAGCAGTAACCATCGTACTTAAGATTAAAACAGATACTTGCTGGATTTGCGTTACATCATTGGTTGTCCTTGTAATCAGAGTGGCAGTACCAAATTTATCAAACTCACGCAAGGAAAAGCTTTCAATTTTTGTAAAAATCTTTTCCCGCAATAGCCTTCCAAAACCGACACTGATTTTCGAGGATAGATAAATTGCCTTTATGGCACAGATAGTTCCCCCTGCCGCTATCAGCAACATCAAGCCGCCAATTTTCAGAATATAATTGATATTGTTATTAACTAAGCCGATATCAATGATCGCGGCCATAAGGGTAGGTAATAAAAGATCAGCGATAACTTGTACAAACAAAAGCAGGATCACAGCTGCTATCTGTACTGTGTATTGTTTTAGGAATCTAAACAATTTAAGCATATGTATCTTCCTTTTTTTTGAATAAACAAGAGTTTTCCAGGAGCCTGATGCAACACACCAGAAATCAATTTTTAAAGTATTAAAAGCCACAATATGTAGTGTTATAAATATGCCATTTATACTAAATATGGACATCAATTTTAGAAAAACTACTTTTGCAACCGTCCCCTAGTGTACAAGCAAAATTTATTAGGATTTTAATTCTCTCTTAATTTGAGCTTAAAATCCTTCTAAACTGTAAAATATATTATGTTGTATTAGTTCGTGTTAGTCAAACAACTTTATAAATGACAGAAAACGAGGTATTCACCTGGAATAATGTGAATACCTCTTTTCAATCCTTGAACGGCTATTTGATATTCTATATGGTTATTTGATAATCCTTTATTTGATAATCCTTATCTGATAATCCCGCGATTTTCAAAGTCTTGTTTGAGGACTTCTAACCGCCGCGTGCCATCCAATCGTTTTTGTCTCATTTCCTCTTGGATCGCTTTTGTATCTTCTATGCCTTTTACGATAGTCTGCCAGGATTTTTCCAAGGTCTCAATACTAACTGAACTCCCCGAGGCCAGTTTAGCAACCATTTTTGATTGCAGAGCCGTGTTTTCCGCATTTCTCAACAGCAGTTCGTTTGTCTTCTCATCTAAAGCACTCATCGCTTTTGCTTGCACAGACTGACGTTTTAACATAATTGCTTGCACCAGACACTGTTTAAAGATCGGCATAGTAATCACAAAAGCAGAATTAATCTTGCGCACTAAGTTATAATTACCATACTCAATTGACTTAATGGTCGGCATACTTTGGACGGCAACATTTTCGGCAAGCTGCAAATCATAAATTCTCTGCTCCATTATTTCTTGAACTTGCAGGAGGTTATTGAGTTTTATCTGGTCTAGTTGGTCTCCCGTCTCGTTGACTTTGGCTTGGGCGGCAGGAACAACATTATTCTTCAGCTCCGCCAGCACAACTTGACCGGCGTAAATATATTGCCCTAGCTGCTCATAATATTCCACATTTTTATCGAACATGCCCTCTAAATGCTTATTAGCACCCGTGATTTCCGCTTCATACTGTTTCAGAGTAACAAAGACTTTGTCCACTTCGTCGCCCATGGAGTTGTATTTTTTAAAAAGGGCCTCCACTGAGTCTTTCGCTTTGGAAAAAATCTTTTCCAAAAAACCAGGCTGTTTTTCTTCAAAATCCGTAATATCAAACTTGTCCATTATTTTATTAAGCTGATTCAGAAGTTCGCCGGAATCCTCGACCTTGGTGGTTTCCATGGAATGCAAAATGGCGTCCGAAAAACGCGAAACCTCTTCTGCCGTGTTCTTCCCAAATGACATAATCGAATCTACGTCTTCAATATTAATCTGGCGAACAATACTGCGCACCTCCGGGCTTTCCTCTACTTTTGCCCTCACTTCGTTTTTTTTCTTTTCGAGATCAAAATCAGGAATCGGTTCTAAGGCCATACTTTTTTCTTTTTCTTTTTCACCGGCTAATGTCGTGGTAAAACCTTGGATTTCCATTTACCTTCCCCCTTCTTTTGCTCTTATGTCAACTTGAAAAAGCGTGCTAAGAAGCCCTGCTTTTGCTCTGGAGCCTCTGCAATACTGTCTAACGACGGCAAGGCCAGATCATATTTTACAAGTGGTAATTGATGAAGATCAAACAGGCTGGACTTAAGCCTTTGCTCAATCGTCTGATAATTCGTGGGTGTAAAGATTACAATGTCGAAACCAACGAGATTAAAATAAGCAAGTAATATCGCATCATATTCACTAAATGAATATTTTTTATTATCA
>CAYWSF010000008.1:5036-8280 GCA_964460725.1 uncultured Desulfosporosinus sp. | reverse complement strand
CAAAGAAGCCCTGTTCGTTTAATGTATAACCCATCTGAAAAAGTTCCTGTGGGGGGTAGCTTACTTTGGTAAATGGCACATACTCCAGCAGCCGGGTATTATCAGCAGAGGAAAGCATTTTTATGTCCCGCCAATATGATTGCAGATCTTCGCTCACGCCATTGATCTTGGCAAATACATTGGGAACATAAACTTTTTTGTTGTGCACTTTAAACTCCGGGCGAAGCTTGGCCGGTTCTCGCCACAGAATTTTTAATTCATCGTAGGTGGTTTTCAGCGTGATCGGTTGGGTAGAGTAGCTTTCAAACTGCCATGGTTTAAATAAGCCAACCTCTTCGCTGTAAATCACTTCTTCAATTTCTTTAGATGCCTTGTAGGCTACGGTGCTTTTCCGAATTAAGCGTTCTCCTTGGGGAAATGTGGTTAATGGCAAATTATATTCATTTCTGATCACTTGGGTAAGCGATTGAGCCTGGTCAAAATCTTGCAACGACTGGTCTCCTTCTTCATCAGAATGAACAAACAGCACATCACAGCCGATTTTATGGAAAGCATAAAGCATGTATATTTCATGTGGTTTAATAACACCGTAGAATAAAATTTTTGGATTATAGTGATATTCATGCTCATTTGCCCGGAAACCGTTGTTGGGATTACTGCCAATTAAGAGCTTGGGCAAGTATCTCTTAAACCAAGCAGCCAGCTTAAGCGAAAAATTCAGGAGCATGGACATATTTAAGCCACTGTTTTTCTCTGCGAAAAGATTAACTGCATCTGCAAATGCTTTTCTGATTGTATTATCCTGCAGTTGATTATTCGTTAGGGGCAGGATGTGCGCTTGCAGGATTTGTGCCAATATTTCAAACCGATCGTTATAGGAAAACGTGGTAAGCTTTTTCGCAATCCGATTACTTTCTTTAACACTTGGCGTGGGAATACCATCAAGAAACTTGAGATATGGACCTGCAGATTTCATGGCCAAATCCAGATTATAAAGATGGTTATAATATTCTGCTTCCCAATCATCTGAGGAAGCGGGCACGCCCAGATAACGGGTAAAATAAACAGGCAGTATGGGCAAAGGGCTGCCAACATAACCGGTACGCTTCGCTACGGGTATCAGAATGTCCTCAAATATGTTATCGGCTTGTTTTAGTTTTGTCACAATGGCCGGTTCATTTAAGCTCATCAAGTCATTATAGTTGCTCGGTTTTTTTTCAATGATTTCCTCTATTTTGTGAGGGCGAGCATCAGGCAGCCGGGTTTCCTCTATTTTCGACCGCTGATTGCCCTTATTAGATTCCCGCGTCATAGTGGATTCTCGCGTCGGGAAAGCGGTAATTTTTCGTTCTCTGGCTTTTCTAATTAAGAAGGAAAATTCCCCTTTTTTGTCCACTTGATTAAAGCGATCATTAAACGATGTGTTGAGCACAAGAACATCACACCCGATCAGGGACATTAAGATTAGTAAATAGATTTCGTGTTTCTTGGGACTTCCCCAGTATAATATTTTGGGATTATAAGCAGAGTTACTGCCCACTTGTTTACCGTAAATTACGAACCACAATAATACTTTCAACACAAAGTTCATGACAATACTCAAATTTACCGGTTTTTCATTAGAAAAATACAGATTAAGCATTAAACCAAAAGCATCCTTGATTCTTCGGTTGACCTGAAGGTCTGAAGTCAAGGAAAAGAGACCATTAGTTTCCAGCAAGTTTAAGATTGCCCCGTTGCTATAGTCCTTGAGGGGAACTTGTTCAAGCAATTTTCTCGCCGCATCAATTGCTGCTTTACTGGCATGCTTGAGTTTTCTGTCTATAAAAGTATAGTTTCCCAGTGCTTTAAGATTTTCATCTAATTCAACAATCTCCCTTAAGTACTTCTCCTGATCATTATCGCAGCCAATAATTCGGTAGAAATAAACAGAGGGAGTATCACCTTCAACACTCAAAGGAGACAATATGTCTTTAAAAATATTATCTGATTGCATCAAGACTCGCATCTCTTTGCTTTTTTCCATATTATCACCCTTTCAAGCCAATACAAGTGAATTATACTTAAACGCCTTAATCTAGCCTAATCTAGCCACGAAGCCCATACTTCCGGCACGTAACCAACTGTTGCTTGCTTTCCATTTCTTACTACGGGGGTTTTATAAAGACTAGGGTTATTAAAAAGCATTTCTTCTTTACCACTCTCAGAAATAATGAATTGCATATTCAGTTTTCTATAATCCTTAGATTCATTATTTATGAGATTACTTAAGCCTACTGCGGCTTTCACACTTTTTAATTCTCCCTTGCTCAAGCTCATTATATTCAAATCGATAAACTGATACTTAATTCTTCTCTCCTTAAAATAACGTTCTGCCTTTTTAGTGTTGAAACATTTTTTAACACCAAAAATCTGAATATTCATTCCAGTAAATTCTCCTCTTATAGAAACTATTTAATAGAAACCATTTAATAAGATTATAACAGGATTCTAGCTGTTTAAACAATAAAAACCCGCAAAGGGTACGCCTACTGAAAGAATATCCTGTCATTCTGAGAAATAACCGAAGAATCTTGTTGTTTCAGTAGCTTCAAGATCCTTCACTAACGTTCAGGATGACAAGTTTCAAGATCCTTAACTAACGTTCAGGTTGACAAAATAGAATTTTTTCAGTGACCCCCAAAGCAGCGGGTTAATATAATTTAATACGTATGAGTTTATTCAGCTAAACCTGGTTCTCAGGACGTCTTTCCATTATTAGCATTGTACATCTGGAAATGCAAATCAACTTGTTGTCTTCGTCGAAAATCTTAACATCCCACACATGCGTTTTTCGTCCTTTGTAGGTTGGTATGCCAACTGCGGTTACGATGCCTTCGCTTTTACTCCTTATATGATTGGCATTAATTTCTAACCCAACCGCTAGCTGATTTTCCAGATCTATCATGAAGTATGTCCCCTCACTCGCTACTGTTTCAGCCAATACTACCGAGGCTCCCCCGTGCATAATCCCCGCCGGTTGTCTGGTAGCCTCATTAACAGGCATGGTGGCTACCACTTTTTCCGGACCAATTTCTACAAATTCTATGCCCAAAGCCCCCATCAGAGTGTCTTTGAATCTGACTCCGAAATCCACTTTATCCATAACGTTATCCATATCTTTCTCCTCTCAAATAGAATCGGAATGTTAATTCTCTATCTAGCTTCACATCACTTACATCGATTTACTTACGTCGATTTACTT
>CAYWSF010000008.1:0-4936 GCA_964460725.1 uncultured Desulfosporosinus sp. | reverse complement strand
AATTCTCTATCTAGCTTCACATCACTTACATCGATTTACTTACGTCGATTTACTTACGTCGATTTACTTTACGTCGATTTACTTACGTCGATTTACTTACGTCGATTTACTTATGTCGATTGTTCAAGAATAGTCTTAATTAGCCTAATATATAAATTCCCTAGGATCCAAATTCAGTTCACGGGAAATTTCCTCTACTATTTGCTTTTCCACCGGTGAAAATTCTCCGTCCGCAAAACCAATCGCACAGCATAAACGAACTATTAAACGTGCCGCATCAGGTTTGCCGGATAACCTACCTATGGCCCGCAAGGCTTCTGCTTTGCCCATCATCGGATCACTTTGAAGGCGCTGAATATAGTAATTAAAGCGGGAATCTACTTCACTAATGTTTATCCCGCGCATCTCCGGACTGGTACGAAAATAATCAATCAATTTCTCCCTTTCCGCAGGTTCGATCACACCATCGGCCATAGTTACCAAAGCACTGCCTGCTACGAGGGCTTCCGTAAGATCTTTTCCCATATATTTGTTAACAACATTACGCGCACTCTCTGTTTGCTGTTGAAGCCACTGCGTTGTATTAGAGTTACCGGCAGCACTCCACCTTTCCCTGCAGCTCAAGCAGGCAAATTCCATATTTTTACTGCCAATAAAGCCGGCCAAGAGTCCTACCGGGCCTAACACAATACCGCCCACCAGAGCCTTGCCAATTCCAAATCCCTTTTTGCCGGCAGTCACTTGAGTGGAATGGCAGCGCGGACAGGATATGCCGCCTTGATCAGACGTCTGACCATAGTTAGGAGTATAGTTTTGAGCATAGGGTTGGGAGCCGGTACCGGCAAAGGATGATGCATAAGTTTGAGCGTTGCTTTGACCATAGGGCGGGGGACTATTCTGCTGCCCATAAGGCTGTTGCCCATAGGATGCCGTAGAACCCATCGGCGTAGAGCCAATAGCCCCGGCACCCATATGATCGGCATTCTCGCTGACTCCCCTGCTCGCATTTCCTGCACTGCTGCCCGTAGTTTGCTGGTCTTCTTCTACTTCCAGCCCAAAGTTGCGACAGAGGGCAGCCAAACCGCCTTGGAAGCCACTACCAATGGCATTGAATTTCCACTCCCCAGCATGCCGATAGATTTCAGCCGCTACAATCGCCGTTTCGATGGAAAAATCTTTACCCAGTTCATAATTAAGCAGCAACTTGTTTGTACCGGCATCAAGAATTCGGACGTGTGATGTTTCAATATTGCCAAAACTTTGCCGTTTCATCTGGGCATCATTAATCGTAATACTAAAAGCAATTCTCTGGATATGAGTAGGTACCGCAGACAGATTTACGTAAATTTGCTCATCATCACCCTCACCGGAACCTTTCACATTGTCCCCACTGTGCCTCACCGAACCCTGCCCGCCGGAAGGATTGTTATAGAAAACGAAATCGTTTTCATCCCTTACTCTACCATCCGCTCCAATTAAAAAAGCAGAAGCATCTAAATCAAAACTATAACTACTGGCCGCAGGATTAGACATCCAACCTAAACCAACGATTATTTCTTTTAAATTCGGATTGCTTTTTGTAAGGTCAACTTTTTGCCCTTTTGCAAGTCTTACAGCCATCCCTTTTCCTGCCTTTCAATTATTTCATATTTTGAGCATTCGAACCGATTCGATTATTCCAACATAACCATAACCATAACCATAACCATAACCAAAAAAATAATTTCCGTAACAAGGAAATTATATCACCCCTTATAGATAATCAAAAGAGCCTAATGGCGTGCAAAACGCCCAATTTTTCGGCTATACTCTAAACCGGTACCCGGCACCCCACACGGTTTCTATGTATTGAGGATTTGCAGGATCACTTTCAATTTTTTCGCGCACGCGTGCAATATGGACAGTGACAGTAGCGGAATCTCCCAAAGCATCTAATCCCCAGACACGTTCAAATAATTCTTCACGTCCGAACACGCGGTTGGGATTTTGCGCTAGGTACAAGAGTAAGCTGAATTCCTTCTGGGCCATATTAACTTCCTGTCCCCGGACAAAGACTCGATGGGAGTCTTTATCAATCTTCAGGCCCCGAATAGTTAAAACATTCCCTTGCTTAAAACCTTCCCTAAACCGTTGCTTTAACCGTTCATAATTCTCCAGGTGAGCTTTCACCCTGGCCACCAGTTCACCGGGACTAAAAGGTTTTGTTATGTAATCATCCGCTCCGAAGCTTAGTCCCTTAATTTTATCAATTTCTTCTTTCTTAGCTGAAACCAAGATAACCGGAATATCTTTCTCTTCTTTCATGCTTTGCAAGATTTCTAACCCATCCATACCCGGCAGCATGATATCTAAAATCAGAAGGTCAACTTCGTTTTCCTGCAGTACAGTTAACCCTTCCAAGCCATCGGTGCACACGTTAACGTTGAAGCCGGCGACTGTAAGATAGTCTTTCTGTAATTCAGCAATACTAAGATCATCTTCAATAATCAAAATCTTCTTATTCATTTTTATTAACCAGTATCATGATTTGCCTAGTGAAATCATGATACTGGTCCCCTCCTCTCCGTGACCAACAGCCCATATTTTACCATTATGTCCTTCTATAATCTGCTTGGCTATCGCCAGTCCCAAACCGCTTCCTTTCTTTCGCGCTGGGTCTGAGCGATAAAACCGATCAAATATATGTGGTAAATCCTCTTCTTTAATCCCGGAACCATTGTCCCGCAGCTCAATGATTATGCTGGCAGATGTGTCTCTAAGCAAGATTTTAATCTCTTTTTGCTCTTTATGCATGTATCTGCGAGCATTATCCAAAATATTCATAATTACTCGTGTCATTCTCTCACGATCTATTGAAACGTATTGTTGTTTTTGACTTAACTGATTATGCAGCGAAATTTTGATCTTATAAGATTCGAATTCCGGTTCACTATCTAATATGCAGAGTTTAAGATATTTCTCAACATTAGTTCGCTCAAAATCGAAGGGAATCTGGTTTAAATCAAGCTTTGCATAAAGAAGTAAATCGTCAATCATTTGATCAATTTGGTATGCCTTAGCGGCGATTGTTTTTAAATAGCGCTCCATTTTATCCGGCGCATCTGCGATTCCATCCAAAATTCCTTCCACATAACCCTTAATTGAGGTAACCGGTGTCTTTAGATCATGAGAAATACTGGATACGAGCATTTTCCGGTTATCTTCATACTTTAGTTGCGTGTGCACGGAGTCTTTTAGCTTGATCCGCATTAATTCAAGATCCTGGCACAAAGCTCGAATCTCTTGATCTCCCTCTTCAGCAATAAGGTGATCGAGATTTCCGCGGCTAATTTCCGTAGCCGCCATTTGCAAATTCTGCAGCGGCTTAATAATACTGCTCGAAAAAACCCGCGTGACAATAATATTAGTCAACAAATATGTCAAGAGAAACACAATACCCATTAGTCCAAGAAAAATCTTGAGGTTCGCGACCGCTCCATCCCGCGGGGCCAAGAGTAAGACATTTCCATTTGCACCATCTTTAAACTTAAGATCGATTAATTGAACGGTATATGTAACATTTCCAATCCCAACCGGTTCACTTCTGTCCCCTGCTTCCAAAAACTTGGCAATATCAATTTTGCTAAAATTGTCTGATGTGAAGATTACCTGTTCATCCTTTAGTAATACGATCTTGCCGTTAATTCTCGCAAGCTGTTGCTGGAGTTGCTTTTGAAAAGTTTCTTCTTCTATTATCTTAGGATTGTGCCGCAAAATACTCGTTTCACTATACAAGAGGTCATATTTAATCTGATATAACCTTTGATAATTTTCGAATGTTAGATCCATCCCTAATATTTTATCGAAAATATAAAGAGAAGCCAAGGCAATTAGAACAGTAATCAACATGGGGATAATCACTGTCGAAGCGTTGGCTAAAATCAACCGTTTTTTGAGGTTCATAACGTCACCCTTAGAATTCCTTTTTATCAAATAAATAAAACCCTGCTGTAAAAAACATTATACCAGATCCCAGCATGATCAAAAATTGCCTTACTATTTTTTCAAGCGGAAAAGAGTTTACTAAAAACAAATTATACCAGGAAAGCTGTGTAGTTATCAGCAAACTCGAATACCGAGAAAAAATAACAGCTATGACGTGCAATCCAATAAAAATCAAGATGGATAGAAAAAAAACGGAGATGCCACTCTTAAATAGATTCGCTAAAAGTACAATCCCTAAAGCTAATACGATCATTGGCAGTAAGCTGACGAAATATGATAACACCGTACGCACCAAGGAACCTAAGGATGCTGAATTAGTATTAAATATAAATCCGGCCAATAATGATAGAATCAGCAAAAGGCCAAGCGTAGCCAGGATGAATAAACTAATGGCCGTAACCTTCGCCGTAAAAATCTTGAATCTGCTCACCGGACGCGTTAAGGTGATACGCATAGTATTATTAGAAAACTCACTGGAGAAGCTATCAATAGCAACTAAAGCCGTAATAAGGGGTAGAATTGTGTTTACCACCACTGATAAAACAAGGATCGGAAACTCCACACTTCCTGCACCGCGCAGCCCAAAACCGCTTCGCACACCGACTATAGCCAATTGTCCGATCACAATAACCGCCAGCGACAGTAAAACAACCACCAACAACTTTTTCTTTTTATAAAGTTTCTCAATTTCATTCACCAATGCGGCTCGAAAAACGGCCATTTCTCTCTACCTCACTTACAAAGTAATTCTCAAGTGTCGCGTAATTGCTTAGAATATTTTTGGTGCTGTCAACATTAAGAATTGCTCCATGATAAATTACCCCGATGCGGTTACAGGTTAACTCTACATCGTGAATTAGATGACTGGATATAAAAAACGTAGTCTGTTCATTTTCGGCCAAGTGGTGAATCAACTTGCGAATATCAATCATTCCCTCGACATCCAAACCAT
>CAYWSF010000007.1:9252-19733 GCA_964460725.1 uncultured Desulfosporosinus sp. | reverse complement strand
TTCTTAAGCAATCCTGATGAAATTGAAAAAATGCGCAACAAAGCAGCCCTTGCTTTACCGGGTCACTCTGCAGAACGGGCTGTGGAAAATATGCTTAAAGTGCTCGCCAATGTTCAGGGCGCAGACGAGCATCTGATTGATTCTCGATGACGCTGTCCAAGGTTTTCAATAATTGTTCGCGCTCATCAGGAAGGGTTGCCGCGAGGGGCAGGTAATTGGAGGCGTGATTACTGCGAAAAATACAGTGACTCACCTTAAGCTCCCTAACCATGGTCCGGATTTCAATTAAGCACTCCATGGGGGTTAACAGTTCTAAGGTGCCGCGTTCGATAGCCTTATATATGGGTGCAGTTGGTTCAATCAGCAAGGTGAGAGCTCCTAAATAGAGCGGATCGATGGCACTGATTACCCGCGCAGTATCAACAGCATGTTCATGTGAAAGAGCTTTACCGCCAAGGCCAATAATCACAGTGCAGGAAAGAGCAATACCACTTTCTCTAATTTTTTGTCCGGCGGTAATCATCTGCTCAGGAGTTACTCCTTTACCTACTGATTTCAAGATCTCTGCATTACCGCTTTCCACCCCGAAATAGAGAATATCTAAGCCATGTGCTTTCAAGGCGGCCAATTCTTCGGGGCTCTTGGCGAGAATGTCTTTCGGGCCGCCATAGATCCCGATCTGTCGCAGGCGCGGGAATTGTTGTTTAAGGCGATCCAGGATCTCAACCAGTAATGGGGTTTCGACGACTATCGCATCTCCGTCCGCTAAAAAAATCTTTTCGACGTTGGGTACTTGCGCTTGGGCTATGCGAATAATTTCGAAGATTTCTTCCCGTGATTTTATCCTGAATTTTTTATCTTTATACATGGTGCAGAAAGTACAGGCATTATGCCGGCATCCCACTGTAATCTGCAAAATTAGACTATTCGCTTCACTGGGTGGACGATAAATTTGTCCTTCATAAAACATATTACCCATTATACCATCTCCTTGTTATTTTTGAGTTTCTGAGTTTATTGGTTTTTGGATTTTTAGATTTTCAAGTTTTTGTCCTTGGGCGGCTTTACAGTATATCTGGCTTTATAGTATTATATCCCACAAGCATTCAACAAGGATAGGGTTGTTACCTGTATTTTGAGGACGAAAAGGTGGATGAATGGGAACAGAGGTTAATAATTATATCTCTAAAATAAAATATTCTTTATGATATTTGGAATAATGATATTGGAATAATATTTTCATATAATGGACTTTCCTAACTTACATAATTCTTTAACGTGGTATTCGGAATTATAATATTTCTTTTCTAAATATATGTTGTATGATGATAGTGAACATAGTTGGTCATATTTGGTGATTATACAAAAACCGGTGGGATGGGCTTACCCGCTTGCAGAGGCGGGAGTCATCGGACGGGCTAAGATGGAATAATAAGATGGAAGAAATCGTATGGAGCAGTTTGATTTGATCAAGGCCGTGGTCAGGCAGTCTTGATTCTTAACCAGTTGGAAAGGAGGGAAAAGGTTGTGATAATACCACAGGGTCTAGTTATTTCGTTGATTATAATCGGTGTTTTATTGTTACTTATGGAGATATTCGTCATCCCTGGCTTTGGAATTAGCGGAATTTTAGGCATGGCTGCATTAATTGCGGGGATTTTTTTAGTAACAGATACGGTGCAAGAGGCGATACTCTTCACGATCGGTTTGCTGATTGTTTTGGGAATCCTCGCCTATTGGAGTTATCGTTCCCCCCGAACCAGGAAATTTTGGCAAAGGTTCTCTTTAAGTACACGTCAGACCTCAAACAGTGGATATATAGGACCGAAAACAGACACTGAAAAATATGTAGGTCGGATTGGAATTTCCCTTACTCTGCTGCGTCCAGCCGGTACGGGAGATTTTGATGGAGAGTATTTAGATGTTGTCACTGAAGGAGGGTATATCGGAAAGGGAACAAAGATTAAAGTAATCGCAGTTGAGGGAACCAGGATAATTGTGAGGGAAGAAGAAGAAAAATTAAAATTATAAAGGAGGTGGAGCTCGGTTACGATCGAGCCGTGAATGGACACATTAATCATGCTGTTAATAATTGTTTTTCTGGCACTGGTACTCTTAAGTATACTTCTTACCTTTATCCCTATAGGGCTTTGGATTTCGGCCTTAGCCGCAGGGGTGAATGTTGGAATATTTAACTTGATTGGTATGCGTTTACGCCGAGTGATTCCGTCACGGATAGTGAATCCTTTGATCAAGGGACATAAAGCTGGTTTATCGACTACGACAAACCAGCTGGAAGCTCACTATCTGGCAGGTGGAAATGTTGACAAGGTGGTAAATGCTCTGATTGCCGCTGAACGGGCGGCTATTCCGCTTCCCTTTGAACGGGCAGCAGCTATTGATCTGGCCGGCCGAGATGTTCTGCAGGCTGTTCAAATGTCGGTTAATCCGAAAGTAATTGAAACCCCGGTTGTTTCAGCCGTAGCACAAAATGGAATCGAGCTCAAGGTTAAAGCCAAGGTTACGGTACGTGCAAATATTGATCGACTGGTTGGCGGGGCAGGCGAAGAAACCGTTATTGCCCGCGTTGGGGAAGGAGTAATTACAAGTATTGGATCGTCGTTATCACATAGTGACGTCTTGGAAAAACCCGAATTGATTTCGCAAACAGTTTTAACAAAAGGCTTGGATGCGGGGACGGCGTTCGAAATTCTATCCATTGACATGGCGGATATCGACGTTGGTAAAAATATCGGAGCGCAGCTTCAGATGGATCAAGCGGAAGCAGATAAGCGCATTGCCCAAGCTAAAGCAGAGGAACGCCGGGCTATGGCAGTAGCCAGAGAACAAGAAATGAAAGCAATGGTTGAAGAAATGCAGGCTAAAGTCGTCGAAGCGGAAGCGGAAGTTCCCAAAGCTATGGCTCAGGCTTTACGTGAGGGGAATTTGGGTGTTATGGATTATTATAACCTGCAAAACATCCTGGCAGATACTCAAATGAGAGGCAACATTGCTCAGACGGGCAAACCGGAATTAGGCAAACAGAAGTAGGTGGGATCGATGGCATTAAAGATCTTCACATTTATAGTTATAGCTTGGGTTTTTTATCAGTTAGGTGTCCATTATTTGCAGAAAGAAAAGCAACATAACACGAGAAACTCTTCTGGCCCATTCAAAATTCCCCCCATGGAATCATGGCAGGAACTGCTAAGACAAGACCCTGAAAAAGGCCCTCGCCAAGTGGGATCCTTCGACTTAACAGAACTTAAGAGGTTTGAGAATACAGGGGATTATTATTTTGAAACGGAAGGGACCCAGGGGATTGAAGGGAATTCGGGGATCGAAAGAACCTGGGGGGCTGAAGGAGCCCTAGGGATTGAAGGGACTTCAGGGATTGATGGATATCGGGGAATTGAAGGAACTCGCGGGATCGAAGGAGCTTTTGGGATTGAGGGAACAGATAAATACGCAGGAATGCTTGGACAAGAGGTATATAAGAGTGCGGGGGTTCCCGATCAGAAAAAAACCGGATATCCCTCAGGATCAGGTGGCGTTCATCTTTCCTTGTCGCAAAGAGAACTTGTCCAGGCAGTAGTTTGGGCAGAAATTTTAGGAAAACCCAGAGCCTTGCGTCCATTCAAAAGGCATCGCTCTTAGATAGCTAAATAGAGCGAGTGCATATCCTTGCGGCGTCTGAATTTCCGTCGCTAAGATGTCCCACTCTTAGATATCCTAACAGTATAGGTGCAACCCGCGACTTCGTTCTTCTGGAGCAATTAAAAATTTCGCGTTTCGATTATAGGAGCCTGTTGTAAAACGCCAAAAATCAATTTTGCAAGTCTTAAAAACCACAATATATAGTGTTATAAATATGCGATTTTTACTAGTTATGGACATCAATTTTCGGAAAAACTACTTTTACAACAGTCTCATGAGTCAGTTATGATTATACCCCTATAGAGTGGTTGTGTTTATGCCCCAACTGTCAGCATACTCGACGGTTGGGGCTTTTTACGCGCAAACATCCGATTGAGCGCCTTTTAAGAACCTTCCCTTTTTGTTAACGCCTTTTTGTTACACCCGTCCCCTTGCTTACACTTAACAATCACGGCGGAGAATAATTATCCTGAACTTTTGCCACACTAATATATGAGGTGAAAGTATGAAAATGCGCATTGGACCTAAGGGAATTTTGGTTATCTGTTTGCTTTTCAGTATAATCTTATCTGGAATTGCCTATGGAGCGTTGGGTGATCGCCTGCTTGGCAGGGGAAGTAATGGACCCGAAGTTGTGGAATTGCAGAAAAAGCTGGTTCAGTTGGGTTATGTCCTTGGAGCGGTTGACGGCAAGTACGGTGTGAAAACAGAAGCTGCGGTAACGCGTTTTCAAAGGGAACGAGGACTCCGGGTAGATGGATTGGCCGGTACTCAGACCATCAATGAATTAAAGCTTTTAACCGGGCAAAGTACAACTGCGACAGGAAAGGCGGTGGGTAATAAGAACATTGATATTAACCTCTTAGCACGTTGTGTTAATGCGGAGGCCCGCGGAGAGCCTTACTTGGGGCAAGTTGCGGTGGCAGCCGTAATACTTAACCGGATGGCGGATCCTGCCTTCCCAAGAACGATTGCAGATATCGTTTATCAGCCCCGGGCGTTTTCAAGTGTGGATGATGGTCAAATTAACTTAGCGCCTTCAGCATCCGCCATACGTGCTGCCCAGGAAGCAGTAAATGGCTCAGATCCTTCTAAGGGAGCCCTCTTCTTTTTTAATCCGGACAAAACCAAAAATAAATTCATTTGGTCGCGTCCGCAGATTATTAAAATTGGAAATCATATTTTTACGAAATAGGGAGGGATAAGTATGCGCAGTAAATGGTGGATAGGACTGTTATCAGTTGCTCTTTTGATCTCTTTGGGCTGGGGATTTTATCAATACCATCAGGCTGGAGAATGTCGTCTCATAGCGGAGAATAATTACCACCGGGCTTTGAATGATTTTGCCAGTCATCTCGATCAGTTGGAGACGGATTTGGCTAAAGAAAACGTCGCCAGTAGTCCCTCCCAAAAGATTTTTTACTTAAGTCAAGTCTCCGGTAACAGTGATGCGGCTCTCAAGGATTTTGCCCAAATTCCTGCTGAGCAAACCGGACTAAGTTATACAGGTCAGTTCTTGGCCCAAGCCGGTGATTTTTCCAGGACGTTGGCCCAACGAGTTGCCGGTGGCGGAAAGATATCTGCGGAAGAGGAAAAAACATTAAGGGACATGCATGAGCGGCTTATTTCAGTAAATGAGAAAGTTCAAGATTTAATTGTTCGCATGAATACGGAAAATATTGCGTGGACAGATCCCACTCCGCTATTAGGAAAATGGTTTGGGTTTGGTACCACTCAAGTTGCCGAAGCAGCTGCGGATGGGTCTGAAGCCCCCGCAAAATCTGTCAGATCAGGCCTTGACCAATTGGATGCGGGCCTGCAAAAACTGCCGCCGTTTTCGTATACGGGAGAATATGCCGTACATGAAGTGCCGAAGCCACTGGGATTGCCAAGCGGTAATGTAACTAAAGAACAAGCCCAAGTAAACGCCCGGGACTTTTTGAGCAAGGCAGGTTATCCCGATGTTACGCCGGAATTTGCCGGTGATACACAGGGTGATTTTGGCGGGTATGCTTGGAAGCATGAAGAAGCCTATTTAGAGGTCAGCCATCAGGGTGGGGTTGTTATATTCTATCGCGATCAGCGTTCGATCGAAACCCGAACAATGAATAAAGAAGAAGCCGCAAATAAGGCAAAGGTAGTTTTACAAGCGTTAGATTGGAATTTGACGTTAACTTCAAGTGAGGATTTCGGAGCATATGTTCAATTGGATTTTGTCGCTGAAAAGGACGGGGTAAGGATTTACCCGGATAAAGTTCGGTTGATGATCGCTCTGGATAACGGTCAGCTTGTCGGATTTGATGCAGTGCCCTATTACGCTTTCCATCATTCGCGGACTTACCCGGCAAAAATAACGCCGGAGCAGGCGGTTCGGGCATTGCGCCCCGATTTCCGGGTATCAGAGAAACGGATGGCAGTTGTCACGAAAAGCGGAAATCAAGAGGTGTATTGCTATGAATTTCGCGGTCAGTATCAGGGGGAGGAATATCTTATTTATCTAAATGCAGCAACAGGTGCCGAAGAAAAAATCCAACGGATACTCAAGACACCCCGCGGCGAATTTCTCCAATAAGGAAGCAGATACCCCAACTGTCAGTAGACTCGACAGTTGGGGCTTTTATAGCGCTATTTTAGTGGGCGAAATTTATCTCTGGCTGATAGAAAATGTGCTATCAAATAGATTACAAGAAAAATCGGTGCGGAGTAATAATGATGCCATACTTTGGGGTCATATAATCCAAACAAAACACTTAATGGCTGGAAAATAAAAGCGATAACTAATGAAAATATCACTGACTTAAGAAATGGGTTGATATTTGGTTTGAATTGGATGGTTGCCATTACTAATATAGGGCCTAAACTTAAGTTCCAGAGAATATGAGAAGGCATCAGCGGAAGCACCGTAACAGGGTAGCTCCAAAGAGACAGCCAAAAGCCAATTTTATCAAGTAGAGCAGAAGTAATTGCCACAAATAAACCGGCCAACAATAATCGGTATGTACTATCCTTTTTTCTAAACAACAGCCATAATATCCATGACACTATAATAAGGATTACCAGTAACCACCAACGCCAAGTTAAGAAGATATTATTTAACCAATATTGATAATAGATTTTGAAAATTTCTTGGAATGAATTATCAATCAAGCTTATTTTGTCTTGGTTAATCATACTCACCGCCATCATTTCTTTATTATTTAGTTATGTTTCCACTAATCAATTAAAAAATACGAAAATATAACGACGAACAGGGAACGTTTTTTTGCTCCATTCACATGTCAATGGAGCAAGCTGGGAGGA
This sequence comes from uncultured Desulfosporosinus sp., assembly GCA_964460725.1. Lineage (GTDB taxonomy): Bacteria > Bacillota > Desulfitobacteriia > Desulfitobacteriales > Desulfitobacteriaceae > Desulfosporosinus. Next base: position 12,776 of record CAYWSF010000007.1, on the reverse strand, counting down.
AGCAAAAAGATGCTTCCCAGGATAAAGGAATATATATGTTGGCGTCGAAACCTAAAATATAAATGAAATAAGTATGCCCCAATGCCCCATTGATTCAGGACTGGTCCAAAATGATGCACAAATACTTTATAATATCGAAAGAAAAACCTGAAATAATAGAGAGGAGAAATCTAATCATATGAGTAAAATTATTGGTAATTCTTTACCTGAGGAAGTAGTTGATTTATTCAAAAAAGAACTAACTACTGTGGTATTATCTACATTAACTCCCGAAGGATCCCCTCATGCGATGCCGGTACATTTAATTTTTGCCCCAAATGATAAAATTATTCGTATGGCCATCGTGAAATTACACCAGACCATTACAAATATTAAAAACGATAATAGAGCGTTTATCACAGTATTAGACGGGCTCGACATAGCTATGGGTATTAAAGGGACAGCCAGAGTCGTTAGAGAGACTATGGAAGGTAATGCTGCCATGTGTATGGTTGAATTTAGTATTGAACAAATAAAAAGTGACACTACCCCTACGGTTGTAGTCACGGAAGGAATCAGAAAAAAACACAGAAGTCCAAAAACTACAGGGTTTTTTAGAGCTATGTTTGATGAGCTATACAAGGGGTAAAAATCCTTTTACTGCACATGTTGCACATAATATCTGGGAACTGCTTTATGTCAAAGACGCAAACAGCACCAAAGGGCCTGAGCCTATGCTTTTTCTCTAACGGCGGCTCCAAGCCGGAGAATCACTTAGCTGGGTGAGCACGGAGACCTGCGCTTCAATGGATGAAAAAGTAAAAACTGACTCTTGAAGGGAGCAAGTAAGTGAGAAGAAAAGTATCCATCCAAATCAGCGGCAAACAGAAATACTCCGAGGGGCATGAAGGCGGACAGGAATTGATCACCAAGGGAATCTACTTTATACATAACGATGCATTCTATTTGATTTGTCAAGATGCCGGTATTGGTTTTGAAGGAACCACAACTATTAGTATCAAGGATGGATTGGTTAAGCTAAAGCGTACCGGCCAGGTCAAAAGCCGGCAGGAATTTCAAGAAGGCGTACTGAATAAAAGTACTTACTCTACTTGCTATGGGGAAGTATGGCTTAGTGTTTTGCCCAATTTGGTTGAATATGACTTGACAGTCCAGGGGGGACGTATTAGTCTAAATTATGATCTTTTTGTCAATGATAATTTTGTCAGTACCAATGTGTTGTTGCTAAATATAAAGGAGGAAGCGGATTGAGTCTCTATGAAAGGATTAAACAACGAATAATAAATAGGTTGGCAGAAGCCGCACAAACTGCGCAAGCGGTCGGAGAGTTAAATTTTACTGAATTGCCAAGTTATGTTTTGGAAGAACCAAGAGAAAGGCAACACGGAGATTTGGCAACAAATCTTGCGATGGTATTGGCTAAACAAGCGAAACGTTCACCGCGGGATATAGCAACTACACTGATTAAGTACTTGGATACAAAAGGGACATGGATAGAATCCTCGGAAATTGCCGGAGCAGGGTTTATCAACTTTCACTTAAATCCGCTCTGGCTGACAGGCGTTATTAATGAAGTAATAAAAGCCGAAGGAAAATATGGTCATGTGGATATCGGCAAAGGTCAAAAGGTTCAGGTGGAGTTCGTGAGTGCAAATCCAACCGGATTGCTGCACATGGGTAATGCCCGCGGCGCAGCATTGGGTGATAGTCTCGCCTCGCTGCTCTCTATGGCAGGGTACGATGTCAGTCGCGAATTTTATGTCAATGATGCAGGGAATCAAATACATAATTTTGCCTTGTCACTGGAAGCAAGGTACCTGCAGCAACTGGGCCAGGATTGTCCTTTCCCGGAAGAGGGCTATCATGGCGAGGATTTGATTGAAACGGTAAAAGGAATTGTTGCCAAAGTAGGGGACAAGTACCTTTCAGTGGAAACGGAACTGCGGCGTGAGTTTTTAGTAAGCTATGCTTTGGAAGAAAAAATGCTGAATATCAAAAAAACCCTGCAGGATTTTGGAGTCGGATATGATGTTTGGTTTAAAGAACAAACTCTCCATGATTCGGGTGCAGTACGGTCAACCTTGGAAGAACTCCAGAAAAAGGGGTACACTTATGAAGAGGAAGGTGCGCTTTGGCTAAGATCTTCTCTGTTTGGCGATGAAAAAGACGAAGTATTAGTTAGAGGCAATGGAACACCAACCTATTTTGCCGCAGATATAGCCTACCATCGTAATAAATTTGAACGTGGATTCTCGCGCGTGATCAATATTTGGGGAGCGGATCATCATGGCCATGTAGCGCGGTTAAAAGGCGCGATGTCTGTATTTGGCTATGACCCGGATAATATTCAGGTAATTTTAATGCAGCTCGTACGGCTTATCCAAAACGGAGAAGTAGTGAAAATGTCTAAACGTTCCGGTCGGTACATCACGTTAGATGAGCTGATGGATGAAGTTGGTAAAGATGCTGCTCGCTTCTTCTTTATTTTACGGGATCCGGACTCTGCCGTGGATTTTGACCTTGATTTGGCTAAAGCGGAGTCTTCAGATAACCCTGTTTATTATGTGCAATATGCCCATGCCCGAATGTGCAGTATTTTGCGGCAAGCTAAGGAACTGGGGGATAGAGGAGATCTACCGAGTGAAGAGGATTTAAAACGTATGGACAGCCAGGAAGAACGGGATCTGCTTAAGAAAATAGCTGAATTGCCCGGTGAGGTAAGCATCGCTGCACGTCTCATGGAACCGCACCGCTTAGCTCGCTATGTCCTCGATTTAGCCGCGCTTTTCCATACTTTTTACAATAGCCAGCGCGTGCTTGTTGACGATGAAGGGTTGCGCAGGGCTCGTTTGAGCTTGGTGCGGGCAGTGAAACAAATTATTGGTAATGTGTTGGGAAGCTTAGGTGTGTCGGCTCCAGAATATATGTAGGATTCTGCAGAAAAAAGTATATTTTAGCGATATTGCAACGACATATCTAGTGGCTAACTATCGCTTCCTATACTATCTGTAGACCTTAATAATGCAAAAATAAGAGTTTCTGCTGCATAGCCATGTAGGCAAAAGAGATTTTTTCTTACGTTTTAACGAAATGTAAAGCATAAAGAAACGTAAAGTAGGAAATATTTAGAGATGAGCCGAATATATTGGATTCAAAACAACGAAGGGCGGTGGAGTTGTGACCCACTCTAGAAAAGACCAGATAACTGAAGCAGATATTGCTTGTGAGATATTAAAAGCTAATGGCAAACCCATGCATTACCGTGACTTAATTAAAGAAGTACACCTGCGTTTAGGTATTTCGCAGGACTCAATTCGGATTGCGGCGGCACTCACCGAGCTAAACATGGATGCGCGATTTTATTTTCTCGGACGGGGTGAATGGGGCCTGAGGACATGGGAAGCTACGAAAGCCCCCAGACGGCCGGCAAGGATTTCCTTGGTGAATAAAGATTCATTTGACGAGGAAGACAAGTTGTCCGGTTTGGATGAATTGGATGAAGAAATTTTAGATGAAGATGCTTT
>CAYWSF010000007.1:0-9152 GCA_964460725.1 uncultured Desulfosporosinus sp. | reverse complement strand
ATGATTTGATAAAACAAAGCTAGTGCGGCTCTCGAACTAGCTTTATTTATGTGTTTAATGGTATGAGAGTGGCTGAAAGGAAATGATAAAAACGCATGACAAAGTTTATTTTCGTTACGGGCGGCGTAGTGTCTTCCCTTGGCAAAGGAATCACAGCTGCATCCTTGGGTTGTCTATTGAAAAATAGGGGTCTTAAAGTAGCAATACAAAAATTTGATCCTTATATAAATATAGATCCGGGAACGATGAGTCCGTATCAGCATGGAGAAGTATTTGTAACCGATGACGGGGCGGAAACAGACTTGGATTTAGGCCATTATGAGCGCTTTATTGATGTGCCGGTTTCGAAATATAGTAATATAACGACAGGCAAAATATACTGGTCGGTCATCCATAAAGAACGCAAAGGAGATTATCTGGGAGGGACTGTTCAGGTTATTCCTCATATTACCAATGAAATCAAAGAACGGATTTTCCGAGTGGCACGGGAAAGCCATCCGGACTTTGTAATTACGGAGATTGGCGGAACGGTTGGTGATATCGAATCCCTTCCTTTTCTCGAAGCAATTCGACAGATGAAAAATGACATTGGGCGAGACAATGTCATTTACATTCATGTTACGCTAGTTCCATATTTGCGCATGTCCGGGGAACTGAAAACAAAACCGACGCAGCATTCTGTTAAAGAGTTACGGGGAATCGGCATTCAACCCACAATTATTGTTTGTCGCTCAGAAAAAGCCCTTTCTGTTGATTTGAAGGACAAATTGGCTCTGTTCTGTGACGTTGAACCGGAAGCCGTCTTCCAAGCTTTGGATGCGTCAACCATTTATGAACTCCCTTTGCGGTTTCAAGAACAAGGGCTTGACGATATTGTCCTTCGCCACTCAAGGATCGATGCCCCGCCGGCAGATATGACCAAGTGGAAAGCAATGGTGGATAAAATCAAATCCCCAACCTGCGAGACGGAGATTGCCATTGTCGGAAAATACGTAGAACTTCCCGACGCTTACTTAAGTGTTGCGGAGGCCTTACGGTCAGCAGGGACCGAGCACAGGGCAAAAGTGAACGTGCGTTGGGTAAATTCTGAAAAGATCGAGGAAGACGGGGTGGAAAAATACCTGGCCGGTGTTGATGGAATCATCGTGCCAGGCGGGTTTGGTCCACGCGGGATTGAGGGCAAAGTTGAAGCGATTCGTTATGCGCGGGAACAAAAGATCCCCTTCCTGGGGATTTGCTTGGGTATGCAAACAGCCATCATCGAATTTGCCCGCAATGTCTGTGGCATGGAACAAGCCAACAGCACGGAATTTGATCCGGACACACCATATCCGGTCATCTACCTTCTTCCGGAGCAAAAAGAAATTGAGGATATGGGCGGCACAATGCGTTTAGGTATTTCCCCGGCGAAGTTAGCAAAGGGCAGCATAGCTCAGAAAGCATATCTGGAAGAAATGATTTATGAACGTCACCGTCATCGCTATGAAGTAAATAACCAATACCGCTCTAAGATGGAGGAGGCAGGTTTGAGGTTTACAGGAATATCGCCGGATGGCTGTTTGGTAGAAATTATTGAATATCCGGATCATCCTTGGTTTGTGGCTACCCAGTTCCATTCTGAATTTAAATCCCGCCCAAACAGGGCGCATCCGCTCTTCAGAGAGTTTGTTCGGGCGGCCTTGGCGTTTCGAGAATTATCCATATAATCCGTAATACATGTCCGGAAATACATGTCAAACCGCGTGCATTAGGCATTTAAGTTAAAATTGAAATCGCGTGTTTGGAAGGTCAATATGGAAAGTTCTGCTAAACCTTGGATTAAGGGACCGGCACGAGCTCTTTTGATCATCACAGCGGGTTATTGATTAGAGGGGCATGACATTGGGAAGAATGGCAAGGGGAAGGGGGCTTAACCGGTGGCTTATGTTGCAAGATGGATAGACAATAGTGAACATACACGATTTAATGCCTTTTTAGCCAAGGCTCCAAAAGGGCATGTACTCCAGTCTTGGGAGTGGGGAGATATTAAAAGCCGGACGGGGTGGATACCTTGGCGGTTGGTTGTTGAAAAGGATAATGAAATTGTAGCGGCAGCTTCTGTGCTGGAACGCAAAATTCCCGTAGTGGGCATGCCCATTTTTTATCTCTCCCGCGGACCGGTGGTGGATTGGAAGAATACCGCGTTATTTGACGTGGTACTGGCGGAGATTCGTAAGTTAGCGAAAGAACGCGGCGCAATTTTTCTGAAGGTGGATCCGGATGTACCGTCTTCAGAAAAAGAATTGGAAAAATACCTGTTAGCCAAAGGCTTTCGTTCTGCCGAGAGTAGCAAGGGCTTTGAGGGTGTACAACCTAAGTATGTATTTCGCCTGGATATCTCTCCGGATGAGGAAAAATTACTGGCTGATATGCATCAGAAAACCCGTTATAACATTCGTCTGGCGAAGAGAAAGGGTGTACAGATCCGACGCGGGACACGTGAGGATTTGCCGGAATTTTATCGGGTTTTGAAGGAAACAACGGAACGTGACCGCTTCCTGGTGCGAGCCTATTCTTATTTTGAAGACCTTTATGATTCCCTGGTGCCGACCGGTTTGGGCGAATTATTTATTGGTGAGTATCAAGGAGTAATCGTCGCCGGTACTTTGGCCTTTATAATTGGAGATAAAGCTTGGTATATCTATGGCGCTTCGTCAAACGCGCACCGTAATGTGATGCCTAACTACTTAATACAGTGGGAAATGATTCGCTGGGCCAAGGAACGGGGCTGTACGCTTTATGATTTCCGGGGTGTTCCGGGGCAATTAACGGAAGATAACCCGCTTTATGGGCTTTACCGCTTTAAAAAGGGGTTTAACGGAGAATATACGGAATTCATCGGCGAATGGGACTTGGTCTATCGACCGGCAAGCTATTTTCTCTGGAATCATTTAGAACCGCTCTATTCGAATGTTTTTAAGGAAATAATCGGAAAGATGCGGCGTGCACGAAAGGGATAATACGATGACTGGAATTTGGATTGAAGTTGACCTGGATGCCGTAGTGGGAAATTATCAAACTGTTGTCAAGCAGCTCCAATCCGGCTCAAGGTGTATGGCAGTGATCAAAGCAGATGCCTATGGCTTAGGCGCAGTAGAAGTCGCGCGCGCCTTGGCGCGAGCCGGCTGTGAAGCTTTTGCGGTTACAAGAGTTGAAGAAGGGCTAATCCTGCGCGAGCAGGGGATAGAAGGACTCATTCTTGTTCTCGGGCCAACTACGCGGGAAGAATGGCCTCAAGCCATTGCCGCTCAGCTGCAGTTAACCCTCTCGGATTTATCTTCAATACCGGAGTTGAATCAGGCTTGTGCAGACCTGGCAGCGGAATCTCCGGCGCAGGTTCAGGTGCATCTAAAGGCTGAAACCGGCATGGGGCGCACCGGTTTTCAGTTTTCTGAACTGGAGGAGCTGGCAGATCTCCTGGCAAAGGCTTCTCATATTCAGGTTGTAGGTGCATATACGCATTTTGCGCGTGCCGGCCTTAGAGATAAGACCTATACACAGGAGCAGTACAAACAGTTTACGTCCTTTGCGGCCCGTCTGACGGAATTAGGGATTCACCCTACCTGGAAACATGTGTGCAACAGCGCTGCTTTTCTTGATTACCCCGAGTGGCATCACGACTTTGTGCGAATTGGGACGCTGTTAATTGGACATTATCCGGGGCAAGGATTTGGAGAAAAGATAAAGTTAAGCGAGCCTTGGGCGGCAAAAAGCCGCATCGTCCATTTGCGAAAAGTGCCAAAAGGAACTTATGTAGGGTATCATAGTATTTATCGCACGAAGGGTGAGACTCAGCTGGCGGTGATCCCCGTGGGGTATGCGGATGGGTTTGGCTTGGAACCACATTTTACCCCTCAGGGTTGGCTCGATCTGCTGAAAATTATCATAAAAAACCTGGCGGCTATGATGGGGATTTTTCTGGGACAGGAACTGGTTGAATGGCAAGGAAAGACGGTGCGGGTCGCCGGGAAGATTGGTATGCAGCTTACTGTACTTGATGTGGGAATGCTTGATTGCGCCTTGGGAGATGAGGTGAGGATTCCTTTACGCCGGACAGTCGCAAATCCGCGTATACCCAGAAGATACAGAAAAAATGAACAAATATTATCAAATCAGCAAAAAGAAGAAGGAGTTTTGGCTAACCACACAGAATATTCTTCTTAAGGAGGAAGGTTTCAGGTATGGGTAAAATTCTTGTTGTGGATGATCAATTTGGTGTGCGGTGCCTGCTCGCGGAGGTTTTCCAGGAAGATCAACACGAAGTGGAAATGGCAACGAATGGATCAGAAGCACTGCAATTGTATAATACATTTAAGCCGGATCTCATTCTTTTAGACATGAAAATGCCAGGAATGAACGGCATAGAGACGTTAGAGAAAATTCGCGCATTAGATCGTCAAGTCGGCGTAATTATGATGACGGCCTATGGGGATAATCAGTATATTGAACAAGCAAAAGAGCTTGGCATTCTCCATTTTATGAGTAAACCCTTTGATTTGTTTGAGCTGAGAGAACGAGTACAGAAGATATTTACGGCTTCTAATGATTAATTAGGGCCGGAATGGCTGCAAAGCTATCCTCTTTGTTTGTGCTGGAAGGCAGGAGAATCCTCTCGCATTAACGAAGTATATGCAGTAGAAAGAGGTGGGAATTATGCTTATCACTACAAATGCGTCGATCGCCATTCAATGTTCCCAATGTGGGGAGCTGGAATTTCACGCTCTCTCACTCTTTGCATTTTCGCGAGGTCGTAAGGAACTGTTTTGCAGATGTGGTTCTCAGCTTATGTCCGTAACCGGCAGTAACCTACGGCAGTTCCACATCGCCTATGCTTGTGTTTACTGTGGGGAGACCCATTATTTAAGATTAAGCCGCCGTGCCATATGGGGAAAGGAGGCAATACCCCTTGTCTGTCCGGTTGTAGAAGCTCCTGTCGGATTTATTGGCCCAAAGCAGAAAGTTACTCAGGCCTGTCAAGAGCATGAACATTCCATCGAAGAATTGGCAGATGAGATCGGTTATGAAGAAGATTTTGAAAATCCTGAAGTAATGCTGAAAGTTTTAGATTATCTTCATTATCTGGCTAAGCAAGGAGATTTAGGGTGTTCCTGTGGTAATCACCAGTTATCCTTTGAGTTGTTGCCAGATCGGATCGAACTCTATTGTGAATTCTGTGAAGCAGTCGGCGTGATTTATGCGGACTGTTCAGATAATGTTACAGAAATCGAAGGTATAGATTCGATTTTTTTGGAAGAGAATAACACTTGGTATATAAATCATCCGCTGCGGGGACAGCAGCTCAACAAGTCGGATGAAGAAAAAAATAAATGGGATTATTATTAATGAGCACTACAGTTTTGTTTATAATATGATCATTCGTAATTAATCATTTGAAAGGAAGGCAGCGTAATGGAATTTCTCTTAGACTCAGCAAATATTGATGAAGTAAAACAAGCTTGGGATATGGGTATCATCGCCGGTTTGACAACGAATCCCAGTTTAGTGGCGAAAGAAGGTAAAAACTTTCTTGAACTCCTTAATACGCTGACAGGAATAGTGGATGGACCTATTAGTGCGGAAGTTATTGCGCTTGATCATGAGGGAATGTTCCAGGAAGCTAAAGAGTTAGCGGCAATGCACAAGAATATTGTGGTTAAGATTCCCATGACAGAAGCCGGTCTCAAGACCGTAAAGGCTTTAAGTGCGCTTGAAATCAAGACGAATGTAACGCTTGTGTTTTCGGCAAACCAAGCGCTGTTGGCAGCACGAGCCGGCGCCACTTATGTCAGTCCATTCTTGGGCCGTCTTGACGACATCAGTGAAAATGGACTGGATTTACTGGCAGATATCTGCGAGATTTACCAGGTTCACGACCTTAACACAAAGGTTATTGCAGCGAGCATTCGAAACCCTGTGCATGTCACGGAAGCAGCCCTAATTGGCGCGGATTATGCAACAGTACCATTTGCCGTTTTGAAGCAGCTATTCCGTCACCCTTTGACAGATGCCGGAATAGATAAGTTCCTAGCCGATTGGAAAAAACTCACAGTGTAACGGATCCATTCATCTGGCACTTTATGGCATTATATAAATGCATACCAACCTTTAAACTAAATAGCATTGTACACCTTGCTGCAAAATAACAAACGCCTGAGATCCGGTGATTTCCATAGATCTCAGGCGTTTTCTACTTTGTAACTGTGAACATCATCGCCGATGTACAAAATGTCTTGTTACATTAAGAGTGATTTAAACTCTTCAATGTTTTGAACGGGGCGCTGACAAGTAAAGTTTTGACAAAGATAGGCTTTGGCTTGACTTGGATCAACGGGGTATTCCTTGGTCCAGGGAATGATTTCAGGCAGGCTTCCTTCCTGGTAAAGAACAGACGAGTAAGGACGAAACTCAGAAAAGAAAGTTTGACGCATTTCTGAGAGGGTTCCGTTTGCCAGTGAACCGGCGAGGATCAATTCCTGACTGGGATGGAGAGCATACTGTAAGGCTTGGAGAAAGGCCGTATATCCTGCAGGATGGTCCTCAAGAATGGCGCGAAAAGCGAAAAGCTGCTGTTCGGCTTTTTTTCCCCAACGGCCATCGCCGGTGAGGCGCGTCAGGCGAAGCAGGTTGAGCGCAGTGATGGAGTTACCGGCTGGGAGTGCTCCGTCATAACTTTCTTTGGGACGGAAGAGCAGCTCCTCGGCATCCGAACCGGTGAGATAGTATCCGCCGTTCTCTTCATCGCTAAAGAGGCTTTCTTGTTCTTCCTGGAGGCGAAGTGCTGTTTTCAGATAGCGCGGCCGGCCGCCGGCGGAATAAAGTTCAATGAGACCCCAAATTAAAAAGGCATAATCGTCCAAATACCCCAGATGAGCCGCCTCCCCGGCACGGTAACGGGCCAGGAGCCGTCCGTCCTTACGCATCAGGCGAGTAAGGACAAAATCTGCAGCTTTGGCTGCGGCTTTCAGATATAGGTCCTTACCCAGAACTTGTGCTCCTTTGATCATTAAACCGTTCCAGGCTGTCAAAATCTTATCGTCCTTATGCGGGTGAATTCGTTTCTCGCGGGCTAGAAATAGACTTTGCCGTGCACCTTCCAAAGAACTGAGAACCTCACTCTCGGTCTGATTATTCTCACGGGCAATTTTCGCCAAAGCTCCCTGCAATAGATTAGGATTATTTTTCCCTTCAAAGTTACCTTTTGCTGTGATGTCATAGACAGCACAGAACTTGACGGCTTTTTCTTTACCCAGTACGGCTTCCACTTCTGCGGGAGTCCAAACTTGAAATTTTCCTTCAATTCCTTCGGCGTCAGCATCTTCTGCGCAGTAAAAACCGCCTTCCCAGTCGGTCATATCGCGAAGGATATAAGTAAAAATTTCCTCTGCTTTTTGGGCATCCTCCGGACGGTGCGCGAACTGATAGCTTTCGAGGTAAGCTATGGCAAGCATGGCATTATCGTAAAGCATTTTTTCGAAGTGCGGGATTAACCACTTTTCGTCCGTACTATAGCGTGCGTATCCAAACCCAATATGATCGCAGATTCCTCCCAGGGCCATTCCGTCAAGGGTTTTGCGGACCATTTCCAAGGCTTTACTCTGCGGGTGGTCTGCTGCATAGCGAAGGAGAAAGGTGAGATGATGCGGTGTGGGGAACTTCGGAGCTCGTCCAAATCCTCCGTAACGTGCATCAAAGCTGCCGGCCAGGCTCGCATATGCTTCTTCAATAATTTGTTCTCCCCAGTTTTGAATGGTTTCGGAGCCGGCACTCTTATGCTCCGGCTGCATTAGATTGTTTCCGAAAGGGGAGGATGGAGATGTTGAATCAGATGACTTGGTTGTCTTGGCTTGTCCGGCATTAACTACATTAAAAATTTCCTCAGCTGAATTCCGTATTTCTTCTTCCTTTGTGCTCCAGAGCGTCTCAGCTTGTTCCAGGAGTTCCATAAGCCCTTGATGACCGCAGTGCTGTGTTTTTGGAAAGTAAGTGCCGGCAAAAAACGGCTTTTTCTCCGGGGTCATTAAGATAGTAAGCGGCCAACCGCCTTGTCCGGTCAGAACTTGACAGAATATCATGTACAAATGGTCAACATCCGGCCGTTCTTCGCGGTCAACTTTAATCGGGATAAAGTAGTTGTTAAGTAAGGCAGCAGCATCCTTGTCTTCGAAGGATTCCTGTTCCATGACATGACACCAATGACATGTGTTTTTTCATGAACAAATTCAGCTATACCCGATAGACAAGAAGATTGGCTTATTCAAAGTCTTTGCTTTTGCGAAAGCCTCTTCTCCCCAAGGATACCAGTCTACCGGATTATGAGCATGTTGGAGCAGATATGGTGATTTCTCCTTGGCTAGTCTATTGGGTACCGTCGTATTTGTATTCATGAGCAACACCTCCTTTACGTTAACTGGCTGTCATTAAATCAACCCAATACTATTATACCTCGTAATAATAGAAATTAATGCGAAAACCCGAAAATCAACAAAACACTTTAAGCACAACCACGCAAACCACGCAAACCACGCATGCACAATTAATATGCAAAAACGGCATGCACAGTTGCATGCACAATACGGTATACTCAAACCTTGCAAAAGCTAACCTTATAAGTTAAAATAAGGTAATAATCTTAATGTGCGGATAGGTTAAAGACGATAATACACAAAAGGATTCTACTGGGGATCATGCACTAAACAAGGTTGGTGTTTCCGTCACCAGCACTGTTTATGTATGATCCCTTATATAAAAAGGCTCTAAATTGTAAACATTTGCATTTGAGAAGGATAGTAGTTAATCTCTATATTAGGGACGAATATTCTAAAGAATATTTTAAACGTCGATATAGAATAATTTAATTGAGAATGATCGCTTCAGATGTAAGCAGATATAATAACCTTCCGGATTTTACGAGTCGTTTACGAGTTAGTGAACGAGTCGGTTTACCAGACAATTTACGAGTGAATATTTACAAATCAATATTTAATAGCATAATAGGAGGAATATTTAATTTTGGCCAAAGAAAATAAACTACAGATCATTCCCCTCGGCGGTCTGGGGGAAATTGGAAAGAACACAACCGCAATTCGTTATAATAATCAAATTTTGATTGTTGA
>CAYWSF010000006.1:15589-21078 GCA_964460725.1 uncultured Desulfosporosinus sp. | reverse complement strand
TTATTAATGATTTCTAAAAGAGAATTAAGCGATGGATACCAGGAAAGATTTACTCGATTAATTCTTTTCAAACTTCTCATTTCATATACTTATTATTAACATATTCATATGGATCTTAATGGAATATTTGAAGTAAGTAAGGTTAGCCTTTATAATCAATATTGATAGGTCTAAGGAAAATAATACTAATAGATGTTAGATATTATTATCCCAACGCCGGCCTGCCTGAAGAGACCTACTTTAATTAGAGAAATGAGGTTTGTTGAGAGTGACGAATTGCCAGGAGAGATCTCGAATAACACTTGATTATACAGGGATGATGAGCTCATCTCTGAATGAAAAAGGATTTTCTGAGGAGGAACTGTTAAGTATTCAGATTAAGCTGGATCAGGCTCAAACTTCACTAATGTCTAAGAGAGAGATAGGAAAAATTGATTTTACCAAGCTTTTGGAACCGATGAAAGACCAACTGCCTGGGATAATTGAGTATGCGAATAATGTTGCCCCAAAATTTGAAAATTTTGTTGTATTGGGAATCGGCGGCTCTGCACTGGGTCCCTTGGCTGTGCACCAAGCCCTGAACCATTACTATTATAACGAAATTTCCCCTGTTGGGCGCGGATATCGACCTCGATTTTATGTCATGGATAATATTGATCCCGTTCGGTTCAGTGAGTTGTTACAAATGCTTAATCTAAACAAAACACTTTTTAATGTAATTTCAAAATCAGGCAACACCTCAGAAACCATGGCTCAATTTATGATTGTGCGAGACGCCCTGCGTCGGGAATGCGGTGCCGGCTTCGCGGAAAATATTGTTGTGACGACGGATCAGGAAAAGGGAAATCTTCTGCCTATAGTCCTTAGGGATGGGTATCAGCGCTTCGTTATTCCGAGTGGCATTGGAGGGCGTTTTTCAGAATTAACGCCTGTAGGATTGCTGTCAGCTGCTATCTGTGGAATCGATGTTAACTTGCTGCTTGAAGGTGCCTTGGATATGGATCAACTGATCCGAGAATCGAAAGGGGTTTTGGCTAACCCTGCCCAATTGCGGGCGGCACTTGCTTATTTGTCATGGCAAAAAGGAAAAAACATCTCGGTGTTTATGCCTTACGCAGATGGCTTAAAAACAATGGCGGACTGGTATGCTCAGTTGTGGGCGGAGAGCTTGGGGAAAAGGTTGGATCTACAGGGACGAGTTGTTCACGTTGGACAGACACCTGTCAAAGCTCTAGGGGTGACCGATCAGCATTCGCAAATTCAATTATATGTTGAAGGACCGAATGATAAGGTGATAACCTTCGTAACAGTAGAGAAGTTTAAAGCAAGCCAAGAGATACCCTTGGATTTGGAATTGCCGCAGGACATACAATTCTTGGGGGGACAGACCTTAGAAGATTTGTTAAGCGCGGAACAAAGAGCAACCGAATATGCCCTTACTCTTGCCGAGCGGCAACATCAGAAGATTATACTGCCTTCCTTAGATGCGTATTACGTCGGTCAATTGCTGCTTCTGCTTGAGTGGGAGACGGCATATATGGGTGAGTTATTAAATATTAATGCGTTTGATCAGCCAGGTGTTGAGGAGGGAAAAAATGGGACGTACGCATTAATGGGGCGTAAGGTCTATGAGACGAGGAAAAAGGAAATTGAGGAATATGGTAAAATTAAATATTTACTGAAATAAAGGCATATAAAAAAGCGACAACTTACACTTCAAGTCTATTTTCGTCAGGCTTGGAGTGCTTTATTTTGAGTCTAATTTTTCAGTATGTGGATGCTTTCTGGGTGCATTCTGGGTGCAGTCATGTAAAATTGGTGAACACCGATTCTGCTCTTTGAGATGAGCTTCAAACACAATCAAACACTAATTAAACACTAACTTGCCCCGCAACCATATCTGTTTGATATCAAAATCTGATGACAGGCGGATAAAGGTTGCTTCCTTGCCTCTTTCAAGGCTGCCAACCCGATTATCAATCCCTAAAAGTTTGGCGGGATTTAACGTTGCATAACGTACTGCCGCCGGCAACGGGCAATGCAGCTTTTGGACCAACGTTTTTAAACCCTGACGCAAGGGATAGGCACTACCGGCGATCGTGCCATCCGGCAGTTGCGCTATTCCTTGGCGTACAATGGCCTTTTGTCCGCCGAGCTCGTATTCTCCATCGGGCATGCCTACGGCGCGAGTGCCGTCCGATACCAAACAAACCCGTTCCGGCGGTTTATTTTTTAGTACCAGTTCAATTATTGCCGGGTGTATATGCACTCCATCAGCAATGATTTCCATGGTGATCGTATTATCCTGTAAAGCTCTCGTTATTAAGCCGGGGTTACGGTGATGAATTGACGGCATGGCATTAAAGGCATGAGTAACATGTCTTACACCCCACTGCATTGCCTTCTCCATCTGGGCGTAATCGGCAGACGTATGGCCGACGGAAGGAATAACCCTATGGGTTTGGCAAATCTCAGCCAGTTTCTGTCCATCGGGTCGTTCGGGAGCAAAAGTCAGTATCTTAATGAGATTCGGAAATTCGCATAACAGGTTTTGCAGGAATATTACACTTTCATTTTTAATATCCCAATCGTTTTTAGCATCCCTTTCGTTTTCAACATCCCAAATCATCTCGGCTGCATGTGCGCCGCGGAATTCCTTCGTTAAAAAGGGGCCTTCCAGGTGGAGTCCTACGATTTCCGCACCGCGCTGGGGGCAGGGACGAAAATTATCTAAGCGAAAATTATCTACATTTTGCAACACTCTCTTGAGATGTTCAGGACGGCAAGACATGGTTGTGGGCAAAAATGCGGTGGTGCCTTCTTTAAGTAAAGCCTCAGCCAGCGTTTGCATACTATCCAAGGTGCAATCCATGACATCACAGCCACCGGCTCCATGCACATGTGTATCGATCAAGCCGGGGATCAATATATCTCCTTCCATGTCCCAGACAGTTGTTTCCTTCGGTGCTTGTCCATCGAAAAAAGGGCTTGGCGAGGCTTCTTCTTCTAAAATATCCTTCAGAATACCATTTTGCCAGATCATGCCACCATGGCAAACACGATCCGGCAGTACTAATGCTGCATTGCGTACCAAACCATCATTCATCAAAAAAATCCTCCCTATAGCCTTCAATATCCCGCCTTCAATATCCCGTCTTCAATATCCCGTCTTCAATATCCCGTCTCAATATCCAGACGCTCTATCCAGTCTCTACTTCTATGTCCATGCCCGTTAGCTAAGACTATTATAAATTGCTTTTGATTGAAATCTCAATAATCCGATGTTTGACATCGGATCTATCCTTATGTTATAAGTGTTAAGTGGACATATTAAAAGTGGATATAAACTAAGGAACCGCAGGAGGCGCAATTATGCAATGCATCAGTACTGGTTCTTTATAGGGAATTTTCCTATTCGTGCTTACGGCACGGTACTAGTGTTGGCTTTTATTTTGGCAGTAGGTATAACGCTCTATTTTGCCAAAGTGGAAGGGCGCAAGGACTTTATAGAACCAATCCTGGACTTAGCTCCGATCTTAGTTATTGCCGGTTTAATAGGTGCGCGTTTCTGACAGGTTTTCTTTTTTGATTGGGCTTTTTATCGCGAAAATCCGGGTGAAATCCTTGCTGTTTGGCATGGCGGGCTTTCGATTCAAGGGGGCGTAGTGGGGGCCTTAATCGGCGGCGCTATTTACGTTTGGATTAAGAAATTGCCCTTTTGGGAATTGGCGGATTTAGTGGCTCCGGGGATTATATTGGGCCAATCAATCGGACGGAATGCAAATCTTTTAAACGGTGACACCTTCGGAGGCCCGACAGGAGGCGATTTTGGAATTCTTTATCCTGTCGGTACGATTGCTCGAACTACATATGGTGATCAACCGCTGTGGCTGGCGGAAGTATGGGAAGGGCAAGTGGATGTGATAATTTTTGCTCTTCTTGTGATTATAAAATTGAAAAATGGCCATCCGGTGTGCTCTTTTTGTTGTATCTGATCATGTACAACGGATCAAGGTTCTTTTTAGAGAGTCTGCGGGGTGATAGCACTTGGTTTTTATTCGACTGGACCGCTGCGCAATGGAGCAGTGTGGTAATGGTAGGGATTTCTCTAGTGCTCTTGGCTTGGAGAATATGGCGGGATAACTCTTTGCGCTCCGCTTAGGATCGAGGTAAAAGTACGCCAATGATGCCGCCAATACCTCCTGAAACCAGTGCCAGAATGGTTTTCTCCCCCATTTTTAACCATGATGGTGCTCCGGACAAAAAAACAAAAGACAGGATGAGTACCAGCAGGACAAAGCCAAGGCCTACGGCCAATCCATGGTACAATCCCCTGGTGCCTGCTTGGTAAGCTGTTATCAAGGCGGCGATAAAGACACTTGAGCAAAAAATAATATTGATCGATAATGCGGACTCAGGAACTGAGGTGAAAGCGAGGAGGACAGCAAATACCAGTGACATTACCAGTGCCAGGATGGATGCCAGGATAATACCTTTGAGAATTAAACTAATCCGAAAGGATTTAGACATAGTTATCCCTCCTTTAATGATAACTAACTATGCTTCAATTTATTAGAGTATGACTCTTTTAAGACAAAGACTTATTATAATTTAATTTTGTTAAATTCAAGGAGGAATTTTACATGAAAAAGCTGGTCCCTGATTTTAGAAAAATGAAACAAAACGGTGAGAAAATCAGCATGTTGACAGCCTATGACTATCCTTCTGCCCAGTGGGCGGAAGAAGCCGGTATCGATACGCTTTTGGTCGGCGATTCCTTGGGCATGGTGGTTTTGGGATACGAGTCAACAGTACCGGTAACGATGGAAGAAATAATTCATCATACTAAAGCCGTGCGTAGGGGCGCTGCAAATACATTCATAGTCAGCGATATGCCGTTTATGAGCTATTGTACCATGGACCTTGCCTTAATCAATGCCGGCCGGCTGATCAAAGAAGGTGGAGCGGATGCCGTGAAACTGGAAGGGGGTTCAGACTTTGCTCCACTTGTCCAAGCCCTTACACAAGCGGGAATTCCCGTTGTTGCACATATTGGACTGACTCCTCAAACATCCACTAAACTGGGGGGATTTAAAGTACAAGGGCGTGACTTGGAAAGTGCCAAGCGATTAGTTAACGATGCTTATGCCTTGGAAAAGGCCGGGGCCTTTTTACTCACCCTGGAAGCAATACCCAGGCAATTAGCAAAACAGATTTCCAGCGAGCTTAAAATACCAACCATCGGGATTGGCGCAGGAAATGATTGTGATGGGCAAGTGTTGGTATTTCACGATATGTTGGGACTGTTTAAGCGTTTTAAACCTAAATTCGTTAAACAATATGCTTTACTCGGTCAGGCAGCATTAGAGGCAATGCAGGCTTATCATAAAGAAGTAAAATCAGGTGAATTTCCGGCAGAAGAAAATTCTTGGGCCTTATCAGATGAAGTCTTTCAGAAATTATATGGGAATAAATGAATTAACAATTAA
>CAYWSF010000006.1:6294-15489 GCA_964460725.1 uncultured Desulfosporosinus sp. | reverse complement strand
GACAATTTCCAAGCTTTTGCCAGAGATTTTTTTGAACGATAGTGTTATAATATGAGTACAGCCTGACTTGTGCGTATGGATTGTCATGGTTTGATCCTATATGAGACAAGGGAACTGAATGTTAATTATTACAACAAGCCCTTTCGCGGGGAAGTTGGAAAGTTTAAACTAGGTGCCCACCTGCGAGAGCGGGGTCAGAAACCTGGAGTCTTACGGCAAGTTGGGGGAGGGCAGGGATTTATCCCTGCTCTTTTAATATTAAGGGGTGTATCTTAATTGACTCGAATTCTACTAACACGTCATGGTCAAACCTTATGGAACGTTGAAGGGCGAGTGCAGGGAAATCTTGATTCTCCGCTTACAGAGAAAGGAATCCTTCAGGCTCGTTCCTTAGCAGTCAGACTTAGGGACGAGGGGATTAAGCAGATATATTCCAGTGATTCTCCGCGTGCAATATATACTGCCGAAGAGATTCGGCGTGAAATTGGGCTTAATAAAGCAATTTCGACAGATAATGCGCTGCGTGAGATTAACTTTGGCGAATGGGAAGGGCATGTCTGGCAAGACTTACGAGAGGCCAATCCGGATGCTTTTAAAATTTGGGACTCAGAACCACATCTTGTTACTGTGCCCGGTGGTGAAAATATGAATTTAGTAACGGAAAGGGCTTGGAACTTTGTGCAAAAGGTTATTAAGCTTCATTCGAAGGAGACGATTTGTCTGGTAACCCATGGAGTAACCTTAAAAATGCTGGTTACGAAAGCATTGGGCTTTGAAGTTCATGAGTGGGCGAAAACGCCTTGGCAGCATAATACGGCCTTGAATATCTTTGAGATTGTTGGACAGCAATGGATACCAAGGGTTGTGGGGGATATTACGCACTTAGACGAAATAGAACTGAAATAAGATAGAGACACTATTTAAGAGGATGAGCATTATTAGTGAAGATACGCACCATTAATGAAGATGATAGCGAAACAGGCATTTAAACGATTGTTTCTAAAAAAGGTGTAAGGGGCAAATTAAACTCCCTTACACCTTTTCTTGTGCTGTTAATTACTCGGTACTTTTTCCCCAATCTTGTGTAAACATCTCAGCTAATTTGGCAGATGCGGTTGGCGAAGGGACTGTAATGGAAAATTCATGGTTCATAATAAATGAAGAGCGTGTCCAATCGGAACTGGTTAATATAAAAGTAGAGTCATCAAATATTGCCAAGTGCATGCCAAGCGCTGTTTGATTCGGGAAATAGCGAATTAAAACATTGTTAGTTCTTAATTTATCCAAGGTTTGCAGGGTATTGCCTGTCACTTCCCGGCCTAATATCAGCTGCACATCCAGCCCTTCATCAGCCGCATCAATTAAAGCTTGAATAATTTCCGGATCAGGGTCAGATAATTTGGATAGTTCGATCCGGATAGATTGTGCAGCGGCTGAAATCTGTTTGATAAGCTGTTGCTTAACGTTCACGTTGGCGGCTAATGTAACATTATCGTCCGGTAGAGTGGTGGTCTTAGGTACGGATAAAGAGAGAGTGGTGGTAGCTCTCCAATTATTTGAAAATAAAGTTGCCGTTCTCCAAGCAGATTTACCGGATAATTCAACGGCCAGATCATGCGCTCGAAAACCATCTGCGGTCCAAGACGGTCCGTAAATCATCGCTTTTTCTTGGTCAATAATTAAGTATTTGGTGTGGTTGATTTGTCCTTTTTGTGCGGGATAATAATGAATAGAGACATTATGACTCTTAAATTGCTCCAGTGTCGCCTGATTAACGTTTTGCCATTGGTCCAAGATAATACGAACTTCAACTCCGGCACGGGATTTTGAAAGGAGAAGCTGAATAAGGCCGGGGTCGTCAAATTCGGCTTGTTGAATGTAAATAGATGATTGCGCAGACTGGATAAGGGCTGACGTTCGATTATAAATGGCCTCTTCATCAATATAAAGCGCTTCGGGAGGCAGATCGGATATTTGGACCGGTTCAGAAGAAAACATTGGCAGTTTAATTGAACAGCCGCTTATGAATAACATGCTGAATAACAGCAGCAAGAGAACAGAAAAAAATTTTTGTTTTGACATGTACATATTTCTCCTACGTTAAGAATATCGTCTATATTGTATCATAAATGTCTGGGCGGTTATAGTTGTTATGGTTTAAGAGTGATCATGTTGGCGAGTCATAACTATCCAAGAGCACTCATAAGTTAATATAGTAAGTACCAGGTTGAAAGGGTATTTTTTAAGTACCGGCTTGAAAGGGTATTTTTAATGAAATTGTTTAAGACTAATTTATTCATAATAATGACTATCTTAAGTCTTATAGCAATTGCTTTGCTGATTTATGCGAAGGTTATAGTGACTATCCCGACCGCAAAGATGTCCCGTAATTCATCGGTTGAATTTTCCGCGGCGCTGGCTTATGAACACGTAAAGCACCTGGTCCAAGATATTGGACCGCGACCGGCTGGCAGTAAGTCCGAGTTGGCAGCCGCTCAATATATCAGTGATGTCTTAATTCAAAACGGCTGGCAGGTACGTGTCCAGTCCTTCAGCAAAGTTGTTATCCGAGAAGCCTCAATTTTCCAACAAGAACAACTGATCGAACTGATCAACAGCCAAAATATTATTGCCGAATTACCGGGGACACTGCCGGATACAATCGTTGCCGGTGCGCATTACGATTCGGCAAATATAAATGCTCCCGGAGCGGTTGATAATGCTTCAGGGGTCGGAGTTTTACTGGAGCTTTCCCGTGTCCTGAGTAAAGAAGCGCATCCGGAGACTTATCAACTGATCTTCTTTGGTGCAGAAGAATCCGGGCTGATTGGTTCACAATACTACACGGCACAAGCCGACCTATCAGCCGTTCGCTGGATGCTGAATGTTGATATGGTCGGCATCCCGTTAGAAATAGATGCCGCCGGCATACGCTCTGCGCCGCCTGAGTTAATTAAGCAAGTGGCCGCTTTGGCGCGCGAAAGTGCGATCCCCTTTCATCTGAGCCGCGATTTTATCATGATGACCCGGGATAGTTCCGAAGGCGGAGCAAGTGATTTTAGTCCCTTCCTGGAACAGGGCATCCCTGCCCTTGGGCTGGGTATTTCTGGGCGTCCGGCCGGTTATTATCATCGTCCGGAAGATCGTTTGGAAGGTGTTTCCATGGAAGAGATGCAAAAAGTCGGGGGCTATGCTTATCAATTGCTGACATCGGTAAAGTCGGATAAATTGGGGCCTCAGGTTTGGGATGAGCTGTATTTACCGTTTGAGGTCGGACAACATTTGTTTATCCTTAGCGGGAATGAAATTCGTTTGTTCATTCTTTTTGTATTTTTAGTGACAAGTTTGCTTTTAGTGAAGAATATAAAAAAAACAGCCGCCCTAAAATGGAACAAAGTTTTATTCATTTTTGCAATAATTCTTTCTTTAAGTCTGATTGTGTTTGGCTTAAGTGGGATGGGGGAGATTTTATGGAATTGGCTTAAACAAGTTCAGATATTATATTACGCTTGTCCTCTGGCCGTTATCCTGGCCCGTCTTGGTATCGGCATAGGAATTGTGATAGTTTTGGCCGGTTTGTTCCATAAGCTTCCTTTAGCCAGGGATCCATACCCATATTGGCTGATGGGAGTTTTATTGCTTTTGGCACTTTGTGTAATCATGACATTTGTTCGGATTGACCTGGCCTTTCCCTTTGTAATCTGGCTTCTTTGCCTGGATTTACAGTTATTCATGCCCAATATCATCCTGGCTTTAATTGGTCCCTATTTTATATATTCCATGCATTTCCAACTCTTGAATTCCCAACAGTGGATCAGTTTTTACGATGCTATTCACAAGTACTTCATAGTTTTCCTGGGGCTTTATAGTATCCTCTTGATTCCTTTGTTCTTAGCTGTTTTTCATGTTGTCGTTGCTAATGCTCAATTATCCAAAAAGATATTGAATTATGCGCGAAAACCGGCCCTGATCATCATCGGCCTGCTTATTTTAGGCTTAGGATTAGTGCCGAACTACACGCGCGATTACCCTCAAGTGGTTACTGTCCGCGAAGAATGGTCTGGCAAAACTAATGGAACGGTCCATATTTTTTCGGATGAACGGTTGCCCCGCCGGTTAGTGCAAGCGCTGGATGGGCAAGCAGGAAAAAGCCAATTTGTACCCATTCTTAATGAAGTATCGCCAATAAGCATAGAGACATCCTTGGTGGAAAGGCAGCTAGCATCGCGCAGGGAACTGGCGTTCGCCTTTAGCTTTAATCACACAAGTGAACCCTATTTAATCCGTTTTAAATTGGAAAGTGATCATCCTTTTGAAATCCAAACCGCTGATTTTTTACCAATGGCGAAACTCCCCAAGAAAGTTGAGCTGAAAGGAGTGCGCCAACCCTCCGGAAAATATACGATTGTCCTGCAAAAGACGCCACCCCATAAAAAAATAGTTAATTTGGCGGTTGAAACAGAAGGGATCATCACCTGTACGGTAGAAGCTATTTGTCCGGATCGGTCGCCGCGCATACAAATTAACAACCCACTTTTGTCGGTTGACTATGAGATTCAGTACAATAAAATTGATAGTTTCTAAGCAGTTCTTCTCAAATATTAATCCTGTAACCCAGTTGATCCTGTAACCCCGTTGAAAGTAACAGAAGAACCGTCCCCTCGTTGACATTTGGAATTTTTTATATTGTCTCCTCAGCTCCTTATTAGATCTTTATATATTAAAGATCATTTGCAGGAAAGCTGACGAGTGGGCAAGATATTACGGTGCGTATTTGGGAATGAACGCGCATTTATCAGGCATTTGACGATAGATTTTCGGTAGAAGGAGAAGGGTTTGAGATAAGTTAAGGAGAAGATGTTTATGGTAAAATAAGTAAATGAGGAGCGAAAGGCTATGAATTTATCTGTGGATGCCAAACAAAAAACGCCATCTCTAAAAAATTCATATTTATGGAGTTCTCTCCAGGCTAAATGGAATCACCGTGTTGGCAAGAAGGATGAAGCAATTTTAAATTGGGTGGATTTATTAAATCGGGATTCAACTAAATCGGGTCTTAAAGTAGTACGCTATTTAATCGATGCCCAAGCTTTCCAAGAGGCAAGGGATTATTTGGAAGGCGCTGAAAAGATATATGAGGATGCAGCGGAGATAGATTATCTTCTCGCACGATGTTATATCGGTCAAGCCCTAATACCACAGGCCAAGAAGAAAATCGAACAGGCCATAAATGAAAAACCACAGAATCCGGCTTATTGGGACTTATTGGCAGATTGTTATTTTGAACAGGGCGATTGGCAGGAGGCAATTAATGCCCTGAATAATTCATTGCGAGCAGCACCCAAACAGGCAGAAACAAATTATCGTCTCGGGATGATTTACGCTTACCATGAAGACTATCACAAAGCTTTAATCTGTTTCCAGGGCTGCTGTCAAATTAAACCGCGCAATTCCTTATATTGGGAAATGAAGGCCGAGATGCATTTGCAGCTGGAACAGTTAAAAGAAGCTTGTCGTAGTTTTGAAAAAGCGCTTCGTTATGGGGGAACCCCTGATGTGGCAGCCAGACTGGCCTATTGTTATGTACAAAATAAGCAGATTAAAAAGGGAATTAAGTATTATAAACTTACTTTGAAATATGAACCGGATCATTATGATTCATTATGCAATCTTGCGGCCGTATATCAAAATGAAGACCGTGCGAAGGATGCCTTGCCGCTGTTGGAACACGCTAAAAACATTTACCCGAAGGATCCCATATTACTTAATAACTACGCCTTTACATTAGTTCATCAGGGTTGTACCAGAAAGGCAGCAGAGTATTATCGCGAAGCTTTGGAACTGGCACCCGACCATCCGCTGATTATATATAATTTATGTGTTTGTCTTACCCGCAGAGGAAATTGGCAGGAAAGTATAGATTTACTGAATGTGCTGCTCAGGATGGACCCAAATCATTCAGCCGCTTGGGCTTTGCTCGGCAATATTTACGATCAAACCAATCAATTTGATACGGCGATTGACTGTTTTAATAAATCGCTGAAATTAGCATGATAGATTAGCATAATGGAAGAGGGGGAAACCCCCTTATTTTTTTAATTTCTCTTCAAATCGCAGAATTCTGATATTTGATTTTCTTTTGTTAATAATAATGCTAGAATATAGAGTAATACGTCGAGAAGGAGTAAAAATGATTCAGGTATGTATTCAAGCGCATTTTGATGCTGCTCATTTTATTCGCAACTATGACGGGAACTGTGCTAAATTGCATGGTCACCGCTGGAATGTTGTAGTGTGTATTGAAGGTAGGCAATTAGATCATTTGGGGATGCTGATAGATTTTCGAAAAGTAAAGCAGATTATCCAAAATAAAATAGAGTTGCTGGATCATACGGTATTGAATGATTTACCGGCATTCGGCAGGGAAGCTCTTAATCCAACAGCTGAGAACATAGCGCAGTTTATCTTTACGGAACTCAAGCAGGACTTGAACCTTTCGGAAAAACGCATAGCGTGGGTTCAGGTCAATGAATCTCCGGATGCATGGGCTATTTATAAGGAGACTGATGAATGAGCGCAGATGTTGCGGCGCAGCGTTCAGTGATGCTTAATTTGCCTGTAACAGAAATATTCTCGTCGATTCAAGGTGAAGGACCTTACGTTGGCGTTCGGCAAATTTTTCTCCGTTTACCAAAGTGCAACTTAAATTGTCCCTATTGTGATACTGAGACAATGGTTCCGGAATACGTTCGGGTTGAGAAGGAAGCGGGGACGCGTTTTTTTACCAAGATTGCTAATCCTCTACCCCTGGATAAATTGTTTTACCTGCTTCAAACCTATGATTTTTCTGTTCATCATTCGCTCAGTGTCACTGGCGGAGAACCTCTTCTGTGGGCTGACGAATTGGAAATTTTATTGCCTTTATTAAAGGAGAAAGGTTTAACTGTTTATCTTGAGACCAATGGCACTTTGCCGGGTCCGCTTCTGCAAATCTTACAGTTGGTTGACATTATAAGTATGGATATCAAACTGCCATTTGAACATAAAACTTATTGGGATGTTCATGAATCCTTTCTGCGCTATTGTACTCAAAAAGAAGTATTTGTCAAAATTGTTGTCCATAAAGAGACAAATTTGCATGACCTGAAAACAGCCTGTGATTTAATTGCCGGGGTTAGTCCTTCAATCCTGACAATTTTGCAGCCTGTTACTCAAACGCAAGGCATCCAGACTCCCAAATCCAAGCAGCTCCTGGAATGGCAAAGCCTATTACTTAAGAAACTGCTTAATGTGAGAGTGATTCCTCAAACACATGTTTTCCTGGGACAACTATAAATATTTGCAGCAGAGGATGTAATAAAGGAGTAGATTATGGGGATGGATTTAGAAAAGATTGAACAAGCAGTAACTATGATTTTGGAGGCGATAGGAGAAGACCCTGAGCGCGAAGGATTAAGAGATACACCGAAACGAGTAGCCAGGATGTATGCAGAGGTCTTTGCCGGTATAAATGACGACCCCAGTCGTCATTTAAAAGTACAATTTTCCGAAGGGCATGAAGAAATGATCATTGTGCGAGATATTCCGCTCTATTCCATGTGTGAGCATCACTTGGTTCCTTTTTTTGGCAAGGCCCATGTGGCCTATATCCCACGCAAAGGAAAAATAACCGGTTTATCAAAATTTGCGCGGGTCGTTGAAGGGTTTGCGCGCCGGCCACAACTGCAGGAACGTTTGACCGCACAAATTGCCGATGCAATTCGCGATGAAATTGCGCCCTTAGGTGTTTTGGTGGTTATTGAAGCTGAGCATATGTGTATGACCATGCGGGGAGTTAAGAAAGAGGGCTCAAAAACAATAACTTCCGCTTTACGGGGGATATTTAAAACAAGTTCGGTAACAAGAGCGGAGGCCTTTTCGTTGATTAAAGGATACATGAGCTGAGAAAGAGGTGATGATTGTGGATCATCAATTACCGGAACAGGGGAAACTGGAACTAATTGCGACCAAACGACTTCGAGTGAACGGCGAGCTTTATAAGGTTGTTGATTTTCTCAATAAGAATCTGAAAACCCATCGGTTATCATTTGGTTTGACAAAAAAAGACGATCAAATGGTTATTTCCATTTATGAATTTGGATGATTGGAGATAAAGTATGCATATTTTACTGACAAATGATGATGGCTATAATGCATCTGGAATCCAAACATTATATCGTTTCCTAAGATCGCTGACAAAACATGAGATTAGCATTATTGCCCCTGAAAACCAGCGTTCCGCCTCAGGGCGTTCTATTACTTTACATAAGCCTTTGTTTCTCAGAGAATATTATCTTGACGGCGGACAGAAAGGATATGCTACTAACGGTACCCCGTCAGATTGTGTGAAACTGGCAATTCAAGGCGAGGTTGTTGCCAAGCTTGATCTGATCATTTCCGGAATTAACTTCGGGCCTAACTTAGGAACGGATATTTTTTATTCCGGTACGGTTGCTGCGGCGATGGAAGGGGTACTCCTTGGGGTTCCGGCGCTTGCGGTGTCTTCGGCGAGCTATGAGTATAAGAACTTTGAATCGGCTGCAAATTATTTAGTGAAGCATTTAGAGGTTATTGTTCAACATAATCAAGGTCATTTAATGAATATCAACTTCCCGGGAAAACCTGAAGCGGAGTGGCGGGGTGTAAAAGTGACTCGCTTAAGCAAAGCTGTTTATGAAAAGGTTTTTGAACAGCGGGTGGATCCGCGGGGGAGAACGTATTATTGGCAGGGTGGAACGGCAATACCGGATCTTGCGCCGGATACAGATTTTAAAGCGATACATGATGACTATGTTTCGATGACTCCAATACATAGTGATTTGACGGATTTTAAGCGGATAGAAACATTGAAAAATATATTTGAAAAGAAATAAAAGGAGCACAAATTTGTACTCCTTATCTGTACTCCTTATATAGTAAATATCCGTGAAAAGATTTTAGAGGGAATCTTTGGCGCGGCGAATCATGGCTTTAACCATACTGCCGCCGATGCGTCCCCCTACGTGGCCACATTCGCGGGAAGTCATATTTCCCCATCCTTGGCTGATTATTTTTGAACTTAAACCTAATTCGTCGGCTATCTCCCATTTGAATTGTTCCAATACAGAGTGAGGCAAAAGACCACTGCCGCTATTACTGTTTTTGCGATTCATCTAT
>CAYWSF010000006.1:0-6194 GCA_964460725.1 uncultured Desulfosporosinus sp. | reverse complement strand
CCGATCCAAGGAAGCCGTCTTAAATCATTTAAGGTAACTCCGCCATTAAATAATAAGATCAAACCAAAAACCATTATGCTAATAGATAACTCGGCAAGGTAACCGATCAGCGGGCCGCCAATGATCGGGTCTAAAAAGTAAAAAATTAACAGCATGCCCATTCCTCCACTGACCGGTTGGAGGAAGAATCTTTGCAGGTCCAGGGGCATTCCTGTATAATGCATAATAGCAATGAGATTCAGGATTGCCATAATCATGAAACCGATTACATAAGCCAAAGCTGTTCCTTTAACTCCCCAATGGGGAAGACCGGTGAGATATATTAAGATCGGAATCCTTATGGTAGCAGCAATGATGGAATGGATGACCGGCAGTTGGACTTTGCCAAGCCCTTGAAGGATTCCGGTTGTGGTTTGTTGTATGTACGAAAAGATACCGCCCAAGGCTAAGATGCGTAAAATAAGTGCGATATCATTACTGTTAAAAAATGCGGTTAGTGGACCGGAGAAAGAAAACAAAACAATAACACAGGGAATTCCAAGCAGGATAGTTAACCGGACCGCTTCTGAACTGCGAGCGCGCACGATATCTGACCGGCCTTGCACGGCTGCTTCGGAAATGGCCGGAACCAGTGAAGTTGCCAGGGCAAAGGTGAATACACTTGGAAAGGTGAGTAAAGTAAAGGCCGTACCGCTAAGTTGTCCGAATAAGCTTGTTGCTTCCCGTGCACCATATCCCGCCACTTGAAGACGCATCGGGATAAGCAGGGCATCCAAGGCAGATAACCCTGTGGCAAACAGTCTGCCGATCGTCACAGGAGATGCGAGATGCAATAATTTACTTAAGGTTTGACGTAAGGAATAAATTGGCCTTTGACTGCTCTTTTCAGATTTTGGCACTATAAACAGATACTGAAAGGCGATAACTAATAATCCGAATACTTCTCCGGCCAACATACCTAAGGCTAACCCGGCTGCTGCCCATTCGACACTTACATTGAGAAGCCGAAGAGCGGCAAAATAGCCTACCGAAACACGAACAAGTTGTTCACATATCTGACTGATAGCCGTAGGAACCATATTTTGCAAACCTTGAAAATAGCCGCGGAAAACTGAAGATATGGAGACAATGAAAATAGCAGGTGTGCAAATCCTAAATATATTCAGGACCCTGGGGTCAGGGAAAATTCGATCTGCTAAGAAAGGAGCAAACAGATATAAAACAATCGATACAATCGCACCGGAAATAAGCAAAAGCCAAAATGCCAGGCGGAAGATCGCTTGTGCTTGAGCTGTACGGCCAAGGGAAACTTCTTCAGAGACCATTTTAGCAACGGCGAGGGGGATACCGGCAGTTGTTAAGACAAGGGCCAGCATGTAGAGCGGGAAAACCATATGAAACAGACCATAGGCTTCGCTGCCAATATTATTCATGATTAAATATTGATAAGCAAAGCCCAGCATGCGGTTAAGTAAATTAGCTCCCAAGAGAATAGTCGCTCCATAGACAAAGGTTCTTCTTGGCATGTAACCCTCCAAAAGCTAAGGCTTGACAAATGAATTTTATTAACCTTATGCTTCTGGAAAAAAAGAAATGCTTAAAAGAAATATTTCGGGCCGGGAGGATTTTATTTTATTTATGGAGAAATACTTAAAGTAATCAGCAATCCTGTATTTTCAAACAGAATTGAAAATATTCAAGCGCAATACTTGATCTAATTAAAAGAAATAATTATACTAGGGTAGTATCTTTGTAAATTCCAGAAAATAATTTCATACAAACATACAACTGCCCAGTCCTTTCAATAACAATAATCAAGGAGGAGATGTCTTTGAGCACATATACTGCAACACAGATTCGCAACGTTTGTCTGGTAGGGCACGGTGGCTCAGGTAAGAGTTCCGTGGCGGAAGCTTTCCTATTTAATGCGGGAGTAATTAACCGTATTGGTAAAATTACCGAGGGGAACACGGTTTCGGATTATCTGCCGGAAGAAGTGAGACACAATGTGTCGATTAGTACCAGTCTGATTCCTTTTGAATGGCAAGGGGTTAAGATAAATGTTCTTGACACTCCGGGTTATTTAGATTTCTTTGGGGAAGTAAAAAGTGCTTTACGCGTCGTCGAGTGTGGGGTTTTAGTGCTATGTGGCGTGTCTGGCCTTGAAGTTCAGGCGGAAATTGCCTTGGATATTATGGCCAAACAGCAGTTGCCCCGTGCAATATTTATCAACAAGTTGGATCGTAAGAATGCCAATTATAGTAAGGCTTTAGAACAACTAAGGGCAGCCTATCCGAATGAAAGGTTTGTTCCTTTACAGATTCCCATCGGCCAGGAAGAAAATTTCCAGAGCGTAATCGATATTATTGAGAATAAAGAATATTACTTTGAAGCGGATGGAAGCGGCAAGTTTACGGTCAAAGAAGTTCCTGCTGAGTACCAGGCAGAGACGGAATCATTAAGAGAA
Organism: uncultured Desulfosporosinus sp.; assembly: GCA_964460725.1. Classification (GTDB taxonomy): domain Bacteria; phylum Bacillota; class Desulfitobacteriia; order Desulfitobacteriales; family Desulfitobacteriaceae; genus Desulfosporosinus. The sequence goes on along the minus strand of CAYWSF010000006.1, from coordinate 3,727 downwards.
CAATTAGCCGAAGCCGTAGCTGAGGCTGATGATGAAATATTAATGAAATATCTCGAAGGAGAAAGTTTAAGCGATGAGGATATAAAGAATGCCCTGCGGCTGGCGTTTAAACAAAATCTGATCATCCCCGTGCTTTATGGCTCTGCCACCAGAAATTTTGGGATTACCAATGTTATGGATTTTCTGGCTAATTTCGCTCCTGCACCGGAAGTAATGCCTGAAAAAGCCGCTTTAGTGTTTAAAACTCTGGCCGATCCTTACGTTGGAAAAATGTCCTTTTTCCGAGTATATGGCGGTACCTTTAACGCTGAAATGCAGGTCTATAACCCTAGCAATGAGCAAGAAGAAAAAATCGGACAGCCGTTTTATCTGCGTGGTAAAACCCAAGAACCGGTCACGTCGGTTTCCGCCGGAGATATTGCCGTTGTTGCAAAATTACAAGAAGTAAAAACTGGTGATACTTTATGCGGGAAGGACCAACCGGTGAAACTGGAGGGTATTGAATTGCCGGTTCCAACCTTATCCATGGCAATTCAGCCGAAGACCAAGGGAGACGAGGATAAACTAGGTAGTGCGATGGCCCGTTTGACAGAAGAAGACCCCACAATGGGGATTAGTAAAAATACGGAAACCAAAGAAATGATTTTAACGGGACTTGGGGAAATGCAAATAGATATTTTCCTGGAAAAGCTGGAGCGTAAGTTTGGAGTTACAGTTAACACGAAAGTGCCTCGCGTACCTTATCGGGAGACCGTCCGTAAAGCGGCCAAAGTGGAAGGGAAACATAAAAAGCAAACCGGTGGGCATGGTCAATATGGTCATGTGTGGATTAATATTGAACCCTTAGAAGGTGAAGATTTTGAGTTTGCCGAGGCAATTTTTGGCGGCTCAGTACCGAAGCAATATATTCCTGCTGTAGAAAAGGGCGTCCGCGAGGCAATGCAAGAAGGAATTTTGGCAGGGTATCCTGTGACGGGTATCAAGGTCACGTTGCTGGATGGTTCTTATCATCCGGTAGATTCATCAGAAATGGCTTTTAGACAGGCAGCTATGCTTGCCTTCCGCAAAGGGGTAGAGCAAGCTACTCCTACCTTGCTGGAACCGGTTGTTGAGGTGGAAGTAAACGTACCGGAAGCTTTTATGGGAGACGTAATCGGTGATCTTAACGGCAAACGGGGCAGAGTGTTAGGTATGGATGCTGTCGATAAATATCAGGTAATCCGCGCCCAGGTTCCGCAATCTGAAATGATGCGTTATGCTATCGATTTGAGGTCCCTTACTCAAGGGAGAGGCAACTTTACCATGAAGTTCCTGCAATACGAAGAAGTGCCGGCCAGATTGACCGAATCAGTGGTAAGTCAATTAAAAGCTGATCAGAGCTAGTGAACGCGTTGCTCTGTCCCATAGCGTGACCCCAGAAAGTTTGACCAAGTAGAGTGAACAGAAAATACTGTTTGCTCTACTTTTTTGCTGTTTAACAGTTTTTGGCAGACAATATTTGGATGCGTATTTTCCCTATGGTTTGAAGTCATCCCATAAAAATGCTAAAATGATGTTGGTTTGAACAAACATATTTGCCTATACTAAGGCATGTTTTAGCAGGTAACGAATAATGTACTTGTGTATTATAGAAAATAAAGACCATCAATGTCTGCATTATTTTACTTTCCTCTCAGGTATCGCAATAATTTTCCAAAGGAATAACTTGTATACTGGGTTTAATGGTTTAATACGATAAGTTTAATGAGTTTAATAAGTTTAATGAGTTTCATGAGTTTAATGGAGGATTATAATAGACATTTGTGGTTATGGAGGAAAAAATGACAGTTTATAATGTCGGATTGGATGTTGGTTCGACCACTGCAAAAATCATTGTTATAAATAATGATAATCAGATTATTTATAAAAAATATCAAAGGCATTTTTCTAATATTAAAGACACAATCATTGCGATTTTTAATGGCGCTAAACCGTCTTTAAATGGGCACTTGCTTACTCTGACAGTTACCGGATCCGGCGGATATAATATTTCTGAAATAATCGGAGCTCCTTTTGTTCAGGAAGTAATTGCCTGCACTAATGCCATTAAAGTATTTATTCCTGACACAGAGGTTGCAGTTGAACTTGGTGGTGAAGATGCCAAGATCACCTATCTAGGGGAAGCAATGGAACAAAGAATGAACGGCACCTGTGCCGGTGGTACAGGTGCGTTTATTGATCAGATGGCGTCATTATTGCAAACGGATGCCCATGGTCTGAATGAACTCGCCAAGAATTACCGGAATATCTATCCGATTGCTTCCAGGTGTGGTGTTTTTGCCAAGTCCGACATCCAACCTTTATTGAATGAAGGAGCAGCCAAAGAGGACATTGCTGTGTCTGTTTTACAGGCTGTAGTTAATCAAACAATCAGCGGTTTGGCCCAGGGTCGTCCGATTAGGGGAAACGTGGCATTTTTGGGAGGACCACTCTATTTTATGTCCGAACTCAGAAAACGCTTCATTGAAACGCTTAATTTAAAGAGCGATAATATAATCTTCCCCACAGATTCACATTATTTTGTGGCACTCGGAGCTGCTTTGGCATCACGTGATAAGAAAGTCTTAACAGCGGAAGTTCTATTTGACAGGATACCGAATATTCAAAATATTAATAATGATGAGGACGAAAAACCGGACGTTTTATTTGCCAATGAAGAAGAATATATAAAATTTAAAGAACGGCATGCTTTGCATAAGGTTAAGCGCGTGGATCTTGACAGTTACAAGGGAAATGCTTATTTAGGCATTGATGCCGGTTCGACTACCACCAAAATTGCCCTTGTTGATGAAGAGGGAGGTCTCTTGTACTCATACTATGGCAGTAATCTGGGCAACCCTTTAGAGTCGACCATTGAGGCTTTGAAAACCTTATATAGTAAACTAAATAAGGATACACACATTATCAACTCGGCAGTAACCGGCTATGGGGAGTTTCTTATAAAATCCGCCCTCGGGGTGGATATTGGCGAAATCGAAACGGTAGCGCATTATACAGCAGCCGATTTTTTCCGTCCCGGTGTTGATTTCGTTTTGGATATCGGCGGCCAGGATATGAAAAGTTTAGTAATCAAGGACGGAGTTATTGAGTCGATCACCTTAAATGAGGCTTGTTCTTCAGGCTGTGGCTCCTTTGTGGAAACCTTTGCCCATTCCCTGAATATGGATGTCCGGGAATTTGCGAGCCTCAGTCAGGAGTCCAGAAACCCCGTCGACTTGGGAACACGCTGTACGGTATTTATGAACTCGCGCGTAAAGCAAGCGCAGAAAGAAGGCGCTGAAGTCTGCGACATTTCAGCGGGCATAGCCATATCAGTGATCAGAAATGCGCTTTATAAAGTAATTCGTGTACGCAATGTTGAGGAGCTGGGGAAGAGTATTGTCGTTCAAGGGGGAACTTTTCATAACGACGCTGTCCTGCGGGCATTTGAAAAAATAACGCACCAGGAAGTAGTTTGTCCGGATATTGCCGGTATTATGGGAGCGTTTGGTGCTGCTTTGATTGCCAAAGAGCGTTATGAAGTTGGCTATCAAACAACTCTGATGCAAGGAAAAGATTTAGCGGATTTTAAAACTGAAACCCAAATGAACCGCTGTGGACAATGTGGAAATAATTGCATGGTCAGTATTAAACGTTTCTCCAATGGCAATGAATTTATTACCGGCAATCGCTGTGAAAAAGGGTCCGG